>JANOXW010000259.1:0-3340 GCA_031418635.1 Acidobacteriota bacterium | reverse complement strand
TTTGAAAGAAATCGGTAGCGAATACAAGATTAAATTTAAGGATAGAGTATTTACAAAATAATTCTGTCCGATTACTTAATAGACGATAATGGATAATGGATAATGAAGCGTCCACAATCGAATATCTAATAATTATCCACTATCCATTATCCATTTATTCTTCAAACATTTTACGCAAATTTTCGGTATAAGGACTTCGGGCAACGCCTTTTTCGGTGATAATTGCGGTTACAAGATCATTCGGCGTAACGTCAAAGGCATAATTGCTGACCGAAATGCCTTCGGGTGCGAGTTGGATGTCTTGGACGTGCGTGATTTCGCGGCTGTTGCGTTCTTCAATCGGAATATCGTCGCCCGTCGCGCTCATTAAATCAATTGTCGAAAGCGGCGCAGCGACGTAAAAGGGAATGTTATGTCGTTTTGCCAAAACCGCAACCATATATGTCCCGATCTTGTTGGCGACATCGCCGTTTGCCGCGATTCTGTCCGAACCGACGACGACGGCGTGAACTTTTCCCTGTTTCATAATATGCCCGCTCATATTGTCGGTAATCAATGTTACGGGAATGTTGTCCTGCAAAAGTTCCCAAGCCGTCAGTCGTGCGCCTTGCAAATATGGTCGGGTTTCGTCGGCAATCACCGAGATAGTTTTGCCTTGGTCAATCGCGCCGCGAATTACGCCCAACGCCGTTCCCCATACTCCGCCCGTCGCAAGTGCGCCCGCGTTGCAATGCGTCAGCACGGTTGAATCATCCGCAAGCAGTTCGCCGCCGAATTTGGCAATCAGACGTTGCGATTCGATGTCTTCTTCGTGAATGTCTTTCGCTTCTTTAATTAGAATTTGCTTGATTTCGGAAACCGATTTGCTATCTGCTTTCGCTTGTTCAAACGTGCGCTGCATACGGTCAATCGCCCAAAAAAGATTTATCGCCGTCGGGCGCGTTTTGCTCATCACGTCGCTGATATAATCGAGTTCTTCCGCCAAATCGTCAACATTCGTGCCGACGAAATTTTTCGCGCCTAACGCGATTCCATACGCGGCGGAAACGCCAATCGCGGGCGCACCACGCACAACCATATCGCGGATGCCATCCGCAACTTCATTGAAACTTTTCAGCATCAGCCATTTTTCTTCGGTTGGTAGAAGGCGTTGGTCAAGCATATTGACACCTTCATCTGTCCATTTTACAGGTATTATCATTTACAAATTTTCCTTTTTATTAAGTTTGACAAGAAAATTTTACGGAAAAAAATTCACTCTCACAAGATAAGATGAAACTTTTTTTCTTAATTTGTGCGTTAAGTAGTGTAGAAAATTGCCGAAAACAATTCATCTTGCTCATTCATTATTGCGAGTATCGGTTTATTTTTCTGCACTTCAGATATATTTTAGTAATGTTTTATGAGCATGGTAAATTAAAAAACGGGAAGAAAATTTGAAGCGCAATGTTACAAGAGTTTCACAAAAGAACGAAAACATTCTTTGAAATCAAACCTAATTGACTTATACTGTTTCTCATTGCTTTACCAAATTCAAAGAATAAAGGGTAAAATTCGCTAAAATTTAAGATTTCTCTGAGACTTCGAGAATCTTATTAGCTTTTATTCTAAAAATTTTCAGTCGGAATTAAGATTACTGAATGCTAAACCGACTTATTAAAAAAATGGAGAAATTGAGGAGAGAGAGAAGGTATGAAAAAACCATTAAAATCTAATAATAAAAAATTAAGTATAAGCCGTTTAATCGGTCTGTTGGCAATTGTTTTAATTGCCACTGTTTTTATCAACGCTTTGCCCGTTTTGGGTGTCAAAACGGAGTTGTCGCCAATAGTTTTCGGAGGTTACGGCTTTGCTTCCTTGTCCGAATTGGTTAATAAAAGTATTAGTAATCAGCCGGCAGAGACAGTTTTGCCCGTAGCCAATGCGCCGATTGTGATTGATAACAATTATTTTGCTATATCGCCGGCAAATTCTTTTTTACAGGATTGGACAAATATAGGATTGATAACGACGGCTAACGATTGGAGTGGTGTGCCGTCAATAAATGGTTATCGCGGTGATGATGCCGCCGCCGGAACAGCTGTTGATCCACAAACCGTTCTTCTTGATCTCTCGACGACACCGCTGAATGTTCAGGCAAATCAAACTAATCCGAATACAAATGCCACAGGAGGTTTGGCAGAGTTTGATGGTATAACCAATCCGGTCGTGGCAATGCAAGGTTCCGGGACAGCCGATTTTCCGAATCTCGATATTCGATTAAACACAACCGGCTGTTCAGCTTCTAATCCGATAAACATTCGCTATAATGTCAGAGATATAGACGGTTCAACAGATAACGCCATCCAGCAAGTTGCACTTCAATATCGTATCGGCAACACCGGAAACTATATAAATGTTCCGGCAGGTTTTATTGCCGATGCAACAACCGGTCCGAGTTTGGCTGATTTGATTACACCGATTAATGTGAATTTACCGATTGCCGTAAATGAACAGCCGTTGGTGCATATACGAGTTTTGACAACCAATGCCGCTGGTAATGACGAATGGGTTGGAATAGATGATATAAACATTTCTTGTAACGGTAATGCGACCCCGACCCCGACGGTAACGCCGACACCGACAATAACACCAACGCCAACCGTTACTCCGACTCCGACTGCTACGCCGACACCGACACCGACTCCGACTCCGACAGCTACGCCAACTCCATCGCCAAGCCCGACACCGACTCCTGTTCCCGGTGTTTCCGTTATTATCAATGAAGTTGATTCGGATACGCCCGGCGCGGACACGCTGGAATTTGTCGAACTTTATGACGGCGGCGTGGGAAATACTTCGCTCAATGGTCTGGTTGTGGTGTTCTACAACGGTTCCGGCGATTTATCCTATGCTTCATTCGACCTCGATGGCTTTACAACCAATGCCAACGGTTATTTCACACTTGGGAACACACTTGTTCCCGGAGTTGATTTGATTTTCGCCGATAATCTGTTACAAAACGGGGCAGATGCCGTCGCCCTTTATGCCGGTGAAGCGACTAGCTTCCCGAATGGAACGCCCGTTACAACAACCAACTTGCGAGATGCGTTAGTGTATGACACAAGTGATGCCGATGATGTCGAATTATTAGTTTTGCTCAATGCCGGACAACCACAAATTGATGAAAACGGAACAGCAACAAGTGCCACAGTTTCGATGCAAAGATGTCCGAATGGCAGTGGTGGCGGACGCAACACCACAACGTATTTAGTGCAACTACCGACAGCGGATGGCGTAAATACTTGTGCCGATCCAACTCCGACTCCAACACCGACTCCAACTCCAACGGCGACACCGA
>JANOXW010000258.1:0-4684 GCA_031418635.1 Acidobacteriota bacterium | reverse complement strand
TAAATTTGCAATATCCGCAAGTCAGCGAAGCGCATCGGCAAGACCTTTTGGAAGCAAAAAAAGTGTTAGAAAGCGAAAGTTAATAACTTGGCGTATCAAGCATTACAAGATCATTAATTGCTTCTAGTCTGTAAGGATTTAAATAATGTTTCAAATTTCGTTTTCCATCTCCGCTTAAAAAAACATAAGTTAATTTCGCATCGCGTTCGTCGGCATTTTCCGAAGTTTCAAATAAAGAAAATCTTGCTGCTTGCTCGGCGACATTTCTCAAAAGCGGATGTCCAACTTCTACTATTGTAGAAATGACTCTTCCTTCCTTATCAATTTTTACCGCAACAATAACTTCACCTGTTGCGCGAACGGCTCTTGCGGCTGCTGGATATGGCGGAACTATAAATTTAACAAGTTTCGGAAACATTTTGTCAGGAGATTGTCCGCAACAAAGTGGATTTGTCTTAATTACAAACTCGACATTATTTGGATTTACGGCATTTTCCCGAATTTCTATAAACGCCATAAAACTGCTCGAAATATATTTGTTGATTGTTATCTCGTAAGTTCCGGCTGAAAGTTTAGTTGTAAATTCTCCGTCGGCATTACTTATGACCGCGAATTTCTTATTGTTTCCATTAAAAAACAAACTCGTCCCGGCAATTACAGCAGTATATTCGTCTTTTACAGTGCCTTTAAATTCGTATAGCTTTTCGGAAGTTTTTTCCTGAGCGAAAGTTAAACCGATAAAACCTAGAATGAGCAATAAACACGCGAAGAAGAATTTTTTCATAATTTGAAGCTAAGACGACCTTGATGAGTGATTTGGTTGCAAAACCCCAACAAACTATTTTTTTATAATCAATAATTTGTGCTTTAATGTTCTATATGAAACGTGATTTTATTCGTGAATATCTTTTGTATTTGCAGGTGGAAAAAGGCTTGGCGAAAAATTCGTTGGAAAGTTATGAAAGAGATTTGGCGAAACTGCACGTTTGGGCGGAGAAAAATAGTTTTGATATTGTAAATCTGACGCGACAGGATTTGCGTGAATGGCTGATTGATTTGGCGGGCGCAAAACTTTCGGACAATTCCAAACGCCGTTTGATCAGTACATTGCGCGGGTTTTATAAATTTTTGCAGTTTGACGGGCATATCAAAAAAAGTCCGGCGGAGGATTTAGTTGCGCCGCAAAAAAGTCTTTATCTGCCGAATTTTTTGAACGAAAACGACATCGAAAATTTGTTTACCGTGCCGGATGTTTCAGGCGAAATCGGTTTGCGAAATCGAGCGATTTTGGAATTGATGTATGCTTGCGGTTTGCGCGTTTCGGAAGCGGTTGATTTAAAAATCGGCGATATAGACATTGATGTGGGAATTTTGACGTGCAAGGGAAAAGGCAGCAAAACGCGGCGCGTTCCCGTCGGCAAAAGCGCGATTGAATGGCTGAAGAGCTATCTTGCCCGACGGCGCAAAAAAGAAAATATCGAGATAAATAATCTTTTCGTAACGAGTTTGGGCAGACCAATAAACCGTCAGACGATTTTTTATTTCATCAAAGAATACGCCGAAAAAATCGGACTCGAAGACGTTTCACCGCACACGCTTCGCCACAGTTTTGCAACGCATCTCATCCAACATCAAGCCGATATTCGCTCCGTCCAACAACTTCTCGGACACGCTGACATTTCCACCACGCAAATCTACACGCACATCACCGACACGC
This sequence comes from Acidobacteriota bacterium, assembly GCA_031418635.1. Lineage (GTDB taxonomy): Bacteria > Acidobacteriota > Blastocatellia > Pyrinomonadales > Pyrinomonadaceae. The sequence goes on along the minus strand of JANOXW010000258.1, from coordinate 2,967 downwards.
ATTTGCGAAATGCTTACGAAAAATTTCACCCGCGTGCGCGTATGACTTTTAAAGCGGAAAAAAGTGAAGAAATTAACGAATGAGTTAGTGATTTAATCAAAATGGCTGTCGGCAAAATACGGGAGTAGAAAAATTTCATTAAAATTTATCGCTCACATAATTTATCCAGAGCTAAATTCTGATAAAATATCATCAAAGAGTTTTTGAATTATGCTAACCAGAGAATTAGAAGAAACATTAAGCTACGCGGTTGATGAAGCCGTCAAGCATAAACACGAATACGTTACGCTTGAGCATCTGCTTTACGCACTTTTGCAGGACAATGCGGCGCGGGATATTTTGTATAATTGCGGTGCGAAGATCGAGGAAATCGCTAAAGCGTTGGAAGAATATTTCAGCGAAACTTTGGAGAAAACACCGGCAAATGTGCAGATGATGCCGGAGTTGACTTCGACGTTTCAGGCGACGATACAATACGCGATTTTGCAATCGGAAGGAAGCGGGCAAAAATCGGTGGATGGCGGAAATATTCTTGCCGCGCTTTATCAAGCCGAACAGAGTTACGCCGTTTATTTGCTCAAACAGCAAAATGTAACGCGACTCGATATTTTGAATTATATCGCGCACGGCATCTCGAAAATCGATGAAAACTTCGCGCCGATTGGCGGTGGCGGTTTTGAGGACGAGGAATTTGCCGAAGAAAGAGTTAAGCAAAAGCCGAAAAATCCGCTTGAATCTTTTACCATCGAACTCGTGGCAAAAGCCGCAAAAGGCGGGATTGACCCGATAATCGGGCGCAACGAAGAGATTGAACGCACTGTGCAGGTTTTGTGTCGGCGCAAGAAAAACAATCCGCTGTATGTCGGCGAACCCGGCGTTGGTAAGACGGCGTTGGCGGAAGGTTTGGCGTTGCGAATCAGCGAGGGAAATGTTCCCGAAGTCTTGATAGGCGCGAAGATTTTCGCGCTCGATATGGGCGCGGTTTTGGCGGGAACGCGCTATCGCGGCGACTTTGAGCAGAGATTTAAGGCGATTATCAACGAACTCGACAAACAAGAAAATTCGATTTTGTTTATTGACGAAATTCACACGATTGTCGGTGCGGGTGCGGTTTCGGGCGGTTCGATGGACGCTTCGAATATCTTAAAACCCGCGCTTGCGGACGGAACTTTGCGCTGTATCGGTTCGACGACTTACGCCGAATACAAAGCCGCGTTTGACCGCGACAGAGCGTTGGCACGACGTTTTCAGAAAATCGAAATCGGCGAACCGACAATTGACGAAACTTACGAAATTCTCAAAGGCTTAAAACGATTTTACGAAAAGCATCACGGCGTGAACTACTCGGATGAATCTCTAAAAGTCGCGGCGGAACTTGCGGGAAAATACATCAACGACCGCCATTTGCCCGACAAAGCGATTGATGTCATTGATGAAGTTGGCGCAAGCGTCAAATTATTACCCGAAGAAAAACGCCCGAAAAATATCACGGTGCAAATGGTTGAAAACACGATTGCGCGAATGGCGAAAATTCCGCCGAAAACCGTTGTTGCCGATGAAAAGGAACAACTAAAAACTCTGCGCGAAGATTTAAAGAATGTAATTTTTGGACAAGACGACGCGATAAATAAAATCGTGGACGCGATTCAGATTTCACGCGCCGGACTCGGACACGAAACAAAACCCGTCGGTTCGTTTCTTTTTTCGGGTCCGACGGGCGTTGGCAAAACCGAATTATCAAAACAGTTGGCGGAACAACTCGGCATCGAATTTATGCGCTACGATATGAGCGAATACGCCGAACCGCACACCGTTTCGCGGCTTATCGGCGCACCGCCGGGCTACGTCGGTTTTGATCAAGGCGGACTTTTGACCGAAGCGATTATGCGAACGCCGCACGCCGTTTTAGTCTTAGACGAAATCGAAAAAGCGCATCCGAATCTTTTCAACTTGCTTTTGCAAGTGATGGACAGTGCGACTTTGACCGACAACAACGGCAAAAAAGCCGACTTTCGCAACGTAATTTTGATTATGACAACCAACGCCGGCGCACGCGAATTATCTTCCGGCGGTGTCGGTTTCCGCAATCAAACCGAAACAAAAGGGCAGGCAAAAGGCGTTATCGAACGCACTTTCACGCCCGAATTCCGCAATCGCCTTGATGCTTGGGTGGCGTTCAAAGCGTTAGATATTTCGGTTATCAAACTGATTGTTGACAAGTTCATCAAAGAATTAAACGGACAATTAGCCGAAAAGCGCGTCATAGTCAGATTAGAAGAAACCGCCCGCGAATGGCTCGCCAAAAACGGCTTCGATGCCCGCTACGGCGCACGCCCGATGTCGCGCCTGATTCACGAAAAGATCAAGCAGCCGCTCGCGCAGGAAATTCTTTTCGGCAAACTAACCGACGGCGGAAGCATTTTGGTTGAAGCGAAAGATGACGAATTGGTTTTGAATTTTTGAGGTATGAAAGTACGAGTGGTTTTGAAAAATTTTAATTATTGTTTTAATTCCACAATTGTCGCACCTTGTCCGCCTTGGTCGCGTGGCGCAAAACCGAACTTTAAAACGTGCGGATGTCCTTTTAGAAAATGATGAACGAAATTTTTCAACGCGCCCGTGCCAAAACCGTGAATTATTCGCACATTCGGCAGATTTGACAGATAGGCTTCGTCAAGGAATCGGTCAACTTCGTGTTCGGCATCGGCGGTCGTTTTGCCGATGAGATTAAGTTCGGCATCGGCATCTTCGGTGTCGAGGCGCAAATTAGAATCTGTTGTTTGTTTTTGCAGTTTTTCGCCAAGCGATTGTTTCGGCTGTGCGTCTTGACTAACAACCGCTTGCAAATTTTCCAACTTTTCACGCAAGTGCATCGAACCGACGAGAACTTCCGCCACATCTTTATCAATTTTCTCAACCGTGCCAACATTGCCGAACTTTGTTAGGACTTTTGAACCAATGGTGAGT
>JANOXW010000257.1:0-9654 GCA_031418635.1 Acidobacteriota bacterium | reverse complement strand
TTTGTTACAAAAAAATTCTTGGATAAGAATAAAAAAAACTGATTCGGCACAAATTTTTACGATTTTATAATCGTCAGCAAGATTTTTCTTTCCCGTGCGCCGTCGAATTCACAAAGATAAATTCCCTGCCATCTGCCTAACAACAGTTTGCCGTGTGAACACGGAATGGTAACGCTTGAACCGACGAGCGAAGATTTGATATGCGCGTCGGAGTTATGTTCAAAATGTTTGAAGCCGTCATAATACTGCGGAATCAGATTTTTCAAAAACAAAAGCATATCGCTTTTTACATCCGGGTCGGTATTTTCGTTTATCGTCAAACCGCAAGTCGTGTGTTGCGTAAAAAGAACGCACACGCCTTCGATTATGCCTGATTCGCGCAAGAGATTTTCAACTTCCCGCGTTATCTCAATCATTTCTTCGCGCCTGTTTGATTGAACTTTGATTATTTGCATTTGAAAAAGTTTCAGGTTTCAGATTGAAATACAAAAACCTGAAACCTGAAATTTAAGCAGGTGAGTAAAAGTTTTTGGGCAGAAATAATTGTCAAATCTCTGATAACTCTTGGTTTTTACTTTTGCCTTTTTACTTTTTACTTTTTGCTTATTTACCGCCAAGATATTTTTCAAACCATTCGAGATTTGACTGCATCGCGGCAATTTGCATTTTCGGTTCGTTCGGACCGTGCGGCTGACGCGGCAGAACAATCATACGGACGGGAACGCCTTGCATTTTGAGCGCGTTATAAAACTCGTAGCCTTGCGAAATCGGAACGCGCACATCGGCTTCGCCGTGCTGAATGAGCGTCGGCGTGGTTACGCCTTTGACATTGAACATCGCCGAATGTTTCGCGTAGATTTCGGGATTTTCCCACGATTGTCCGCCGAAATAATCGGGAACAAACGACGGAATATCAGCCGTGCCGTTGAAACTCATCAGATTTGTAACCGGCGCACCGGCGGACGCGGCTTTGAACCGTGTAGTTTGCGTAACAATCCACGAAGTCATAAAACCGCCATAACTCCAGCCCATCACGCCTAACCGATTTGCGTCGGCAACGCCCATTTCGACAACTTTATCAACGCCCGTCATCAAATCTTGATAATCTGCGCCGCCCCAATCTTTCATATTGGCAAACCGAAATTCCTTGCCGTAACCCGATGAGCCGCGCGGATTCGGGCGCAAAACGGCGTAACCGCGCGAAGCAAATACGGCAATCGGATAAACGCCGCGTCCACCGATAAAAGATTGCTGAAAAACGCCAGTCGGTCCGCCGTGAATGTTCAAAATAAGCGGAACTTTCGCTCCCGCTTGATAATTTACCGGATAAGTTAAAAGCCCTTCGATTTCCCGTCCGTCTTTGCTTTTCCATCTGACGACTTCGGTTTTGCCATACGTCATTTTTGACATATCGGCATTGACGCGGCTGATTTGAACAGGCGCAAATTTATCAATTCCCGACACAAATGCTTCGGGCGGATTTTCTGAATTTTGTCTGACAAAACCGAACATCGTTCCGGTGTGATTAAGACTTATGCCCGTTATAACTTCGTCGGTTTGGTTGATTTCGGTGGCTTTATTTGCCGCCACATCAAGCGCGTAAATTCGCGTTCCCGTGCCTTTTGCTTCCGAAAAATAAATGCGTTTGCCGTCCGCCGACCAACCCGCAATATTCGGCTGACCGTCAAAAGACGAAGCAAGAACTTTCGGCGTTCCACCGGCAACCGGAAAAATATTTATCAGATCATTTGAAGCCCAACGCGGCGGATTTTCGCTGACGACAATCGCAATTGATTTACCGTCGGGCGAAAAGCGCGGCGAATCTTCGGCGGACGGCGTTTTGACAAACGGCGTAACTTTTCCGCTTGTAACATCAACCGTCGAAACGTCGGCAGTCGTCCAATCGTTAGCGATTGATGAGCGCGTATAGCTGAAAGCAATCGTTTTCCCGTCAGGTGACCAATCAAAATCGCCGTCAATATTGTAGTTTTCCGTCGTCAATTGACGCGGTTCACGTTTGCCGTCTGCGCCTTTTGAAACTGAAACAACATACAACCGCGACATTTTTTGATTTTCATCAACAAAGCGAAAATCATTTTTGCCTTTATCATTTTTTTCTTCATCATCACTTTTTTTGTCGGCAGATGTGAACGCAATCCAACGTCCGTCAGGCGACCAATCGAAATTGGCAACGCTCGATTTGACATCAGTCAAAGGCTCGGCTTCGCCGCCGTTCAAGCGTAATAAATAAAGATTATTTTTATTGTCCTTGCGATTTGAAGTAAAAGCCAACCAATTGCCGTCGGGCGACCATTTCGGGTTTGTCGAAGATTTTTCGCCGTAAGTGATTTGAAACGCATTGCCATCGGTGTTCGCCAACCAAATTTGCGTTACAAACTCGCTCTTTTCGGCGGTCATCACGGCTTCATTGACCGTATAAACAACGCGCTTGCCGTCGGGCGAAACTTGCGGCGCACCGATAGCTTTTGTCTTCACCTGCATCTCCGGTGTCCAAGTTTGTTGCGCTTGAGCAGATGCAAACGCCAACGTGATTGATAGAAAAACAAATGTTTTTTGTATGAAAATTTTCATATTCGATTTTCTCCTATGGTTAATTTTTGAAAAATTGTTTAAGTATTGTAACCGATTACGCTTCATCAAACAAAAGGAATGTAATCGAACGGAAACTTTTCCTACAAAAACACAAAAACACAAAAGACACGAAGAAAATTAAAATTCTTGTATCTTTGTGCCTTTGTGTTTAATTTCCTTCTGATTTAGATAAAAACTGACTTAGATAAAAAAACGGCGCAAGCACGAGCGTAATCGTCGCCAGCAGTTTGATTAAAACGTGCAGTAACTAGCCGTGTCTTTTACAGTCTCTTTTCAGTAGGAACTTGAACTGTTTGTTCCACATTAACTTTTGGAGTTAACTCTGTTTTGTGTGAGCCTTTATGCACAGCAATATGTGGAGCAATAATCAACGCGACGATACTCATAAGTTTAATCAGAATATTCATCGAAGGACCTGATGTATCTTTGAACGGATCGCCGACGGTATCGCCTGTAACGCTTGCTTTGTGCGCTTCGCTGCCTTTGTATTGCATTTCGCCGTTGATTTCGACTCCGGCTTCAAATGATTTTTTGGCGTTGTCCCACGCGCCGCCGGCGTTGTTTTGGAACATTCCCATTAAAACACCTGAAACGGTTACGCCTGCCAGAAGACCGCCGAGAACTTCCGGTCCGAAAGCGAATCCGACGACAACCGGAGTAATCAAAGCGATTGCGCCGGGAAGCATCATTTCTCGAAGCGATGCTTGAGTCGAAATCGCTACACATTTATCATATTCCGGCTTCGCTTTGTATTCCATAATTCCCGGAATTTCTCTGAACTGCCGCCGGACTTCCTGCACCATCGCCATTGCTGCTCGACCGACGGCGGCGATACAGAGCGAAGAAAAGATAAAAGGAATCATTCCGCCGACGAACAATCCGGCGAGAACAGGTGCTTTATAAATATCAATCGAGTCAATTCCGGCAAGTCCGACATATGCCGCGAATAATGCAAGCGCGGTCAAAGCCGCCGAAGCAATCGCAAAACCTTTGCCCGTCGCGGCGGTCGTGTTTCCGACGGCATCTAAAATATCCGTTCTGCCTCTGACTTCTTTCGGCAGTCGGCTCATCTCGGCGATTCCGCCCGCGTTGTCGGCAATCGGTCCGAAAGCGTCAATCGCCAACTGCATCGCCGTCGTTGCCATCATTCCTGCCGCCGCAATCGCCACGCCGTATAATCCGGCGAAATAGTGCGATAAATAAATTCCCGATGCCAGAATCAGCGTCGGAACTAGAGTAGATTCCATCCCGACCGAAAGACCGCCAATAATATTTGTCGCCGCGCCCGTGTCGGACTGCCGAACAATTGACATAACCGGACGTTTGCCCATCGCCGTGTAAAATTCGGTAACGATACTCATCAACGCACCGACAATCGAGCCGACCAAAATTGCCATAAAAACGCCGTTGTTTGTGAACTTAAAACCTCTGAGTTCCATATTCGCGGGCATCATCCACATCACGATAAAGTAACAGGCAATCGTAGTGATAATAACCGAAGTCCAATTTCCCAAATTTAATGCTTTTTGAACATTGCCTTTATCGTCGGAAATTCTGACGAGCGTAAAACCAATGATCGAAAAAATAATTCCGAGTCCGGCGATCAGCATCGGCAGAAGCATCGGAGAAAGACCACCGAATTTATCAGTTACAATAATCTCACGCCCCAAAACCATTGTCGCCAGAATCGTCGCCACATATGAACCAAACAAATCCGCGCCCATTCCGGCAACGTCGCCGACGTTATCGCCGACGTTATCGGCAATGGTCGCCGGATTTCGCACGTCGTCTTCGGGAATTCCGGCTTCGACTTTACCGACTAAATCCGCGCCGACATCAGCCGCTTTCGTGTAAATTCCGCCGCCGACTCTCGCAAAAAGCGCGATTGATTCCGCACCCAAAGAAAATCCGGCAAGCACTTCAATCGCTTTTTCCATCGCCGCGCCGTTGACTGTCGCACCGGGAACATTCAAAACGTAGATATGATAAAAGATGATAAATAAAGTGCTTATACCCAAAACAGCGAGTCCGGCAACGCCGAGTCCCATTACCGTTCCGCCGGTAAAAGCTACTTTGAGCGCACTTTTAAGATCGGTTCGCGCCGCCTGCGTCGTTCGGACATTCGCTTTCGTCGCAATATTCATCCCGAAATATCCGGCAGTCGCGCTAAACACCGCGCCGATCAGAAATGAAACGGCGATGACGGGCGAAGAAGTTTCAACCAATGTTCCCGACCACCCAAGAATAACTGCCGCAACGATGGCAAAGTAAGTTAAAATTTTCCACTCTGCCTTTAAAAACGCCATCGCGCCTTCCGCAATGTAAGTCGAAAGTTCAACCATATTGGCTTCGCCGGTCGGTTGTTTCGTAACCCACGCCGATTGAATCGCCATTACGACTAATCCCAAAATCCCTAATACCGGGATCAAATAAAGAATTGTAGATTCCATTAAAAAACCACCTATTTTGATGAACAAATTACTATTTTGTTAAAATTTTAAGTTTTTAAGTTACGAAGCTCTATGTCGGCTAATAAGCACGAGTAAAGCAAAAGGGTAATTATTGCCGATTTTACTACAAAGTTTCAAATCAATAATACGATTCTGAAAAAAAAAGAGAAATTTTAGTATGGAACGATCGAAAGTCTGTATCATTCATTTCGCATCAATTCGATAAAACGCTCGAAAAGATATGCGGAATCGTGCGGACCGGGTGCGGATTCGGGATGATATTGCACCGAAAAAATCGGTAAAGTTTTATGACGCAAACCCGCAACGGTTTGGTCGTTGAGATTGATGTGCGTGATTTCAACCGTTTCAGGTAAAGTTTCCGCTTTGACAGCAAAGCCGTGATTGTGCGCGGCGATTTCGATTTTTCCCGTCGTTAAATCTTTTATCGGTTGATTTCCGCCGCGATGTCCGAATTTTAATTTATAAGTTTCGCCGCCCAAAACCTGTCCCAAAATCTGATGTCCCAAACAAATCCCGAACATCGGCACATTTTTTTCGGTGAGTTTTTTGATTTCCGCGACGACGGTTTTCATCGAACTCGGATCGCCCGGACCGTTTGAAAGAAAAATTCCGTCGGGCTTTAACGCTAAAACTTCGGCGGCGGAAGTTTCTGCCGGGACGACCGTGATTTTACAGTCGAATTTTGAAAATTCCCGCAAAGAATTTGTTTTCACGCCGAAATCGTAAGCTACAACGTGAAATTTTGCTTGATTTTTTGCGGGAAAATCAAAGGCTTTTTCAATCGTTACCGAACTCGCAAGTTCACGGTTTGCCATTTCGGGCGACGCGAGAACTTTTTCCAAAAGACTTTTTTCGTCCAAATCAACCGAAGAAATACAAGAACGCATCGCGCCTTTATCGCGGATGTGCCGGACAAGTGCGCGAGTGTCAATGTGTTCGATGCCGACGATTTTATGACGTTTCAAATACGCATCAAGCGTTTCGGTTGACCGCCAATTTGAAGCGATTTTGCTGGCTTCGCGGACAACAAAACCTTCAACCCAAGGTCTGTGCGATTCGCTATCTTCCTCGTTCACGCCGTAATTTCCGATAAGCGGATACGTCATACAAACAATTTGCCCCGCGTAACTCGGATCGGTCAAAATTTCCTGATAACCCGACATCGAAGTATTAAAAACCATCTCGCCAAACGCTTCGCCTTCCGCACCAAATGATTCACCGCGAAAAGTGCGTCCATCTTCAAGAACCAAAACTGCTTTTTTTGATAGATTCATATTTAAGTCAGAATCGCCTGCGTAAGCGGGCGGTTCTTTGCCGCAAAGATGCCACCGCTACCGCAAACGGTTCTGACAAGAAACGATAACCCGCCCGCTTACGCAGGCGGTTCTGACAAACTTAGGCTTTTTTCTGAAACTCTAGTTTTGCTTTTTCGGGCAATCCGTAAGATTCTTTTTCGCTCGGATAATTGCCTGTTTTTACATCTTCCATCCACTTTTGCACAGCTTCGGTCATAACTTCGCGGATGTTGGCGTAAGGGCGGACAAAACGCGGCAATCTGCCGAAACTCATTCCAACCATATCGTGCGTAACGAGAACTTGAATATCGCAATCTTCGCCTGCGCCGATGCCGACTGTTGAAATTTTCAAACTGTCCGTAACGATTTTGGCAATTTCACGCGGGACGAGTTCTAAAACTATGGCAAACGCGCCCGCGTCTTCGAGCATTTTTGCGTCTTCAATCAATCGGTTTGCGTCTTCGGCAGTTTTGCCCTGCACGGCGTAGCCACCGAGTTTGTGAACCGATTGCGGCGTTAATCCGATGTGTCCCATGACGGGAATTTCTTCATCAACTAAGCGTTTGACGAGTTCGTCACGATTGCGTCCGCCTTCTAATTTCACGGCTTCCGCGCCGCCTTCTTTCATCAATTTAAGGGCGTTTCGCACCGATTCGTCGGCGTTGATGTGATAAGTTCCGTAAGGCATATCAGCGACGAGCAAAGCGCGGCTCGAACCGCGTTTGACTGCTTTTAAGGCGGAAAGAATCTCGTCCAAAGTTACGGGAATCGTGTTGCCGTAACCGTGAATGACGTTTCCGATGCTGTCGCCGACGAGAATTATGTCAACGCCCGCTTCGTCCACAATTCGCGCCGTCGGATAATCGTAAGCCGTCAGACAGACGAGCTTTTCGCCTTTTTCCTTCGCCGCCCGAAGTGCGGGAACATAAATTTTTTTTGGTTCGTCGGGTTGTAGATATGCCATAGAAATTAATGTAAAGTGAAATGTGTTCTTCCAACTTAAAACAGTTGACACAAAACGAAAGTCGTCAAATAACCACATTAAATCTTAAATTAACAATGATTTATTTTCCATTTTCCATTTTCCATTTTCCGTTTTCAGTTTATTTGGATGCCAACGGTTGACTTCCGAATCGTCATCAACCGTTTGTAAAATCTCTTGAATATCTTTGTTCAAAATCGGATGAACGACGTGCGGCGCAATCTCATTCATCGGACAAAGGACAAACCGACGCAAATGCAGTCGCGGATGCGGCAGAGTCAAAAACATCGTATCGCTTTGAATTTGTCCGTAAAGCAATAAATCGAGGTCAGCCGTGCGCGGTTTGTGCAAGTTTTTTTCGGTGCGCCCAAGCAGATATTCGATCCTCAACATTCGCGCCATCATTTGCGACGGAGAGATGCTTTTGACGTGAATTTCAGCCACCATATTCAAATACGGCGCGTGATTTTCTACACCAACGGGTACAGTTTCATAAATAGCGGAAAGTTTGCAGACGGTAAAACTCGCCTCCATCAAACCGCGCACGGCAAGCAAAAGATTGCCCGCTCTATCGCCCAAATTTGAGCCAAGCCCAACATAAGTTGTAATGACTTCGGTTTCCAATATTTAATATAATTTTGGCTTGAAATAAAAAAACTACCTAAGTTTGCGAAAATTTCACGCAAAGCGCAAATAAAAATTGGCAAATTATCGCATCTTTTACTTTTTTATCGCTAAATGTTTCAATAGAGTTGATTGAAAATTCCAGTAATGAGTTTTTTTACAAGACTCATTCGGGCGTGAAATCGCGTGTTCCGTCTTGACAAAAATGACACGCCGAACCAGATGCCGCGCAGAAAATTTCGCCACAGCCAACGGTTTGAATCATCAACCGAACGCTCTTTTCAGGAATACATCACTAACCAACCCGCGCCGCAAACCTCGCGGACAGAATTACTTCGCTTGATTCGCGGTGGCGAAGACACTTATCTCGAACTCAAAGTCAAACTTTCAAATCCCGACCGAATCGCCAAAGGAATTGTCGCGCTTGCCAACACCGACGGTGGCACGATGATTTTTGGTGTAACCGACCAACTGCGCGTCGAAGGTGTCAGAAATGCGGAAGGTGTGATGGAAGAATTGGCGCGAATCTGCCGTGAAGAGATTTTTCCACCGCTTTTGCCGCTGCTCGACTGCATTTCCTACGACAACGGCAGACGCATCGTCGTGCTTGACATCGAGGGCAAACGCCGTCCATATCGAACCCGCGACGGCAGGTTTTACTTGCGTTTCGGCGCGGAAAAGCGCGAAGTTTCACGCGAAGATTTATCCGTTTGGCTAGACGAAATTCGTCCGCTTGTTTATGAAAATATTCCACTTCAAAGTGTAACCGAAAATGATTTTGATGATGCGCTTTTGTGGAGTTTTGCGGGCGCGTTTGATGATGATTTTCTAAACAAAAATCTTTATCAAACGAGTGATTTTCTGAAAAAAGATTTGCTTCTTGCAATCGGCACGATGGACGAGTTTATGCCGACGGTTGCCGCCGTTTTACTGTTCGGTAAAAACGAAAAAGTCGGCGAAGCGGTTGCTCATTCAAGCGTCAAAGTTGTTCGTTACACGGGCGAAAACGGCAACGCGCAAGTTGTCGAAGAAGTTGTTTTGAACGGCAACTTGTTATCGCTTTACGAATCTTCCCTGCAATTTATAGGGCGTTACTGCGATTTACTGCGCGATAAACCGAAAAAATCTAACGCCAACAAAAAAACGCCGATTCAGGCGCGTGGAAATTATCATCTTTACTCGATTCGAGAAGCCGTCGCCAACGCTTTGATTCACCGCGATTTGGCTTTGCGCGATATTCCGACGCGCATTTTGATTTATGACAACGCTATCGAAATCATCAATCCGCGCCGCACCAACGGCTTTGTGCCACCTTCGTCACGGGCGATTCGCTACGGCATCACGCAACGCCTCAACCCACAAATCGCCGCCATTTTTACCAAACGCGAATACGGCACAAACGTCCCGCGCGGCGGTTTGCCGATGCTTCTGCGCCAATCAAACATATTTTCCGGCAAACGCGCCGAGATTTATACTTCAAACGACGAATTTAAGTTGAAAATTTATGCTGTGCAGAGCTAAATTTGAGTCTTGGATTCAAGAAGTAAGTGCAACTTTGCATAACTCCTTTTGTTCTTTGAAATAAACTTCATTCGGTGTTTGATAACCGAGTGTTTTTCGCGGGCGATTGTTCAATTTATCTTCTGCCAATTTGATGTCCTGCTCTGTC
>JANOXW010000256.1:0-9449 GCA_031418635.1 Acidobacteriota bacterium | reverse complement strand
GACAGAGCAGGACATCAAATTGGCAGAAGATAAATTGAACAATCGCCCGCGAAAAACACTCGGTTATCAAACACCGAATGAAGTTTATTTCAAAGAACAAAAGGAGTTATGCAAAGTTGCACTTACTTCTTGAATCCAAGTATTAAATCAATTTCTGCAAATGTTAATACACAACCAAAAGTGAACATCAAGTACATCAACAATCTTGATTTGAATCTTTATGCTTGGCAAGAAGAAGCATTAGCTGAATGGAAATCACAAAATTGTCAAGGAGTTGTCGAAGCAGTTACGGGAGCAGGTAAAACGCGAGTTGGAATCCGCGCAGCGATTGAAGAATTGGAAAAGGGTGGATTTGTGCTGGTTATAGTTCCTTCTTTGGAATTGCTTAGTCAATGGGAAAAAAATCTTAAAGAATACTTGCCAAAAAACATTAAAGTTGGATTATTTGGGAATGGCTCACAAACCACTTTTGAATATCATAAAGTAATTATATCTACTATTCATGCAGCCCGAAAATATGAGTTATCACCAAAGGCGAAAGGTGGACTTTTAATCGCCGATGAATGTCACAGATATGGTTCGGAGTGTAATAAAGATGCACTTGATGAAAGATTTTCCAAAAGATTAGGATTGAGTGCTACATATAGGCGAAACGATAATGGAAATACCGATTTCCTTGAGCCATATTTTGGCGAAACTTGCTTTGAAATGGATTATTCGCGGGCAATTAAAGATGGTGTTATTTCAAACTTCTCTGTGGCGTTAATCGGAGTAATTTTTTCCAATAGTGAACGGATTGAATATGATGAAATTTCGGAAAGGTTATATCGGTCAAAAAAGAAGCTAATCAACAATTTTGAAGTTGTTGAAGTACCGTTCGGCGAATTTATGAAAGGTGTTTGCAAACTTAGTGATGGCGGACATGGTGAAGGCACTTTCATTGCTCGCAGTTACTTGTCAGCGTTTGAAAAACGACGGAAATTACTGGCGGAATCTCCGTCAAAAATGAAAGGCTTGCTTAAATTAGTTGATGCCATTCGTTCCGCTAACCGCACCTTAATATTTACTCAAACAATTGAGAGTGCCGAAAGCGTCGCTGCAACTTTGCAATCCATTGAAATTAACGCACAAGCAATTCATAGCCAAATAAAAATGAACGAGCGCAGACAGATTTTGCAAGAGTTTGAAAAAGGAAACATAAAAGTTATCGTCGCACCGCAAGTTCTTGACGAAGGTATTGACGTGCCAGAAGCAGATTTGGCAATTATTATTGCATCAAGTAAAACCCGTCGGCAAATGATTCAGCGAATGGGTAGAGTATTACGTCTTAAAAAAGATGGACGACTTGCCCGTTTCGCGTTGCTTTTTGTCGAGGACACTTCAGAAGACCCAAAATATGGCGCACATGAAGAATTTATAGACGAAATTATTAAGGTTGCCATTTCGGTAGAAAAATTTAACCATTACGATTCAGCCGAAAAAATTTGTCAATACTTGTTAGAAACTGCAACGCACAAAACTGACGACTTAAATATCGAAAGAAGAAAAATTCCTAAAAATTTACAAAAACCACCAAGGCAGAATCAACAAAATTATTTGTTTAGTCAATCAAAGCAACATCAAACAAGACCGCCTTTTTAGAAAACTTAGTAAAATCGTGCTAGGCGGTTTTGATGAAATAATGAAAACTAATCATCGCTTTTTGGCAATGATTCTTCTAGCTTGTGTTGTTCTCTCTTTTTTAATTCCAAATTTTCGGCATCGCGCAAATCTTGCGGTCTGGCGGCGAGTTTTTTGTTAAAAATCAAATCGTCAATCGAGATAAAATGAATTTCGATTTCACCGATTTCAGCCGTTGCGCGTCTTTCCCAACATTCGTCAAAATCGAGTTCTGTCAAGCTCATCAAAATATCTATCCGCGAGGGTTCGATGCCGATCTGAAAAACAAGCGTCGGAATAGTGAAGTCTTCAATCGTAATATTGTTGAGCGGTGCGCCGAATTCTTTTAAGGCAGAATAAACTCTTTCAGCATTTTCACGGGTGTTGCTAATCCAAATGTCGAGATCTTTGGTATAACGCGGTTCGGCGTGTTTTGCCACCGCGTAACCGCCGATTATCAAATATTTAACCTTCGCTTCGCCGAAGATTTTCAACAGTTCTTTGAAGTCGGAGTTCATCTAAATTTTTTCCTTTTAATTCATAATCAAAAACAACCAAATCCCAAACCGCCTGAATTTTCTGCTCATCACTCAAACGCTGCCAAAATTCAATATCGAACGAACGATTGCCTTGTTCTTCAACCGTCGTCAATTGCGACATTACGACGCGATTGTTTTTGTCTATGTATTTTGCTTCTTTAATCGGCATATCAGTTATATTTTAGCACAGGCTTTCGATTTATTCCCACTCAATCGTGCTTGCAGTTTTGGTGAAATAAGTTGTTGAAAAATTAATTGATAATGTTTTGTGCAGACGAAATTCTTTACTTTAATGAAAGCAATGAGGTTCGTGATAAGCAAATTCTGCGGTAAATTTAGCAATCTCTTTGCCTTTGACGATTTTTTGCAGAGTTCCTTTCAAAACTTTCCCATCTTCAGAAAAGTTTTTGCCATTTTTTAAGAACTCACCATCAAATTTGTATTCGATGCCGCGAATCTTGTTTGTTCTGAAACTCAAATGATTATTTTCAGTTTTCATCCAAACAGAGTGGAAATCGTCATCGTCATTCGGACTGTAATCACCGTGTTGAGTTAAAATCATTGCTGACCAAACAAGTTTCTCGCTTTTCGAATTTTCAGAATCTCTCGAAAGCAAAATCGTCCAAACTTCTTGCATTCCCGCAAAATCATCGGCAATAAACCAACCCCAAAAACCTTGGAATTCACCATTGTCATATTCATTTGACGTAAACGAATCGAAAAAAGGCTTGAGATTTTCGACTTTTTTAGTTGGAACATTTTCAATTTGAAGTAACGAAATTCCGACTGCTTTTTGTTCTAATATACAAGTTGTTGGGGCTGACACTTGACTTGTTTTCAGCAAATTAAATGCCAAAACTCCAAACGTAAAAGTTAATAATGCAACCAAAAGTTTTTTCATAATGCAGAATCTCCACCTAGAACTTTATGCTTGAAATTTGGCAAAGTCAATAAAAATCGAATCATTCCCACTCAATCGTGCTTGGCGGTTTTGATGAAATGTCATAAACGACGCGATTTACGCCTCGAATTTCGGAAGTAATGCGTGATGAAACGGCTTGCAAAAAATCGTGCGGCAGACGCGCCCAATCTGCGGTCATTCCGTCGGTTGACGTTACGGCGCGGAGTGCGACGGTTTTTTCGTAAGTGCGAAAATCGCCCATTACGCCAACTGATTGTATCGGCAAAAGGACAGCAAAGGCTTGCCAGACTTCCTTGTATAATTTGAAATTGTGCAGTTCTTCGATAAAAATGCGGTCAACTTTTTGCAGAAGAGCAACTTTTTCGGGCGTGATGTCGCCCAAAATTCTGACGGCAAGTCCGGGACCGGGAAACGGATGTCGTTGCAAGATTTCATCGGGAATATTCAAATCTTTGCCGATTAAGCGCACTTCGTCTTTGAAAAGTTCGCGTAGCGGTTCAATCAATTTCAGCTTCATTTTTTCGGGCAAACCGCCGACATTGTGGTGCGATTTTATCGTAACGCTTGCGCCGTGAATGGAAACCGATTCGATCACGTCAGGGTAAAGAGTTCCCTGCACAAGATATTTTACATCGCCGATTCGCGTGGCTTCTGCGTCAAAAACGTCAATAAATTTCGCGCCGATTGCCTTGCGTTTTGCTTCGGGATCGGAAATATCTTTCAAACTACCGTAAAATTCAGTGGAAGCATCAATACCGACGACGTTCAAATTCAACTTTTCTTTATAAAGTTTTAATGTCTGCTCAAATTCGTTGGCGCGAAGCAATCCATTGTTGACGAAAATGCAGGTTTGCCGCATTCCAATTGCCTCGTGAACCAAAACGGCGGCAACCGTCGAATCAACTCCGCCGCTCAAACCGCAAACGACATTATCTTTTTCACCGACAATTGCGCGGATTTTCTCGACTTCTTCGGCGATGAATTGTTTTGAAGTCCAATCGCCTTGACATTCGCAAATGTTGACTAAAAAGTTGCGTAAAATCTCTTTCCCAAGCAGCGTGTGCGAAACTTCGGGATGAAACTGCACGGCGTAAATTCGCTTTTCGATATTTTCGATGGCGGTTATCACGTCGCCCGTCGAAGCGGTTTTGTGAAAACCTTCGGGAAGTTCGGTAACGTGGTCGCCGTGGCTCATCCAAACATCGAGTTCGGCGGGCAAATCTTTAAATAAATCGGTGCGTCCACTTAATCTTTTGAGTTTTGCGTGTCCGTATTCGCGTCGGTCGGAAGGTGAAATCTGCCCGTGCAAATCTTTAGCGAGAAGTTGCATTCCGTAACAAATACCGAGAATCGGCACACTGATTTTCTCATAAAAATTGGACGAAACTTGCGGCGCGTCTTTTTCATAAACCGAATTCGGTCCGCCTGAAAGAATCACACCTTTCGGTTGGCGTTCAATGATTTTTTCCAACGAATAATGAAACGGAACAATTTCACAATAAACACCTTGTTCGCGCAAACGACGGGCGATGAGTTGCGTGTATTGCGAGCCAAAATCGAGAATAAGTATAAGTTCGTGTTGCAAAATATAATCTCCAAAAATTTGAAAATCAAGGCAGAAAACTGATAGCTGATAATTAAACAGCGTTTCAATGCTCTTCAGTTATCAGCTATCAGTTTTTTTGAATTTAACAAGCAGTGTGATCGCTTCATTTAGCTCTGCATTGAAGCAAGAAACTCTGAATTCGATTTAGTTTTCGCCAGCCTTTCCAAAACGACTTCCATTTGTTCGACCGGCGAAAGCGGATTTAGAACGCGGCGCATTACCCAAATTCGATTTAAATCTTCGGGGCTGAGAAGCAATTCCTCTTTGCGCGTTCCGCTTCTTTGCAGATCAATCGCGGGGAACAGACGTTTATCCGAAAGCCTTCGGTCGAGATGAATTTCGCTGTTACCTGTTCCTTTAAATTCTTCAAAGATAACGTCGTCCATTCTTGAACCGGTATCAATCAAAGCCGTCGCAATAATCGTCAGACTGCCGCCCTCTTCGATATTTCGCGCCGCGCCGAAAAATCGTTTCGGGCGTTGCAAAGCGTTGGAATCAATACCGCCCGACAGAATTTTGCCCGACGGCGGAACAACCGCGTTATGCGCTCTTGCCAATCGCGTAATAGAATCGAGCAAAATCACGACATCGCGTTTGTGTTCGACGAGCCGTTTCGCCTTTTCGATAACCATATCGGCAACTTGAACGTGGCGCGTCGGCGGTTCGTCAAAGGTCGAAGAAATGACTTCACCTTTGACGCTTCTTTGCATATCGGTTACTTCTTCGGGACGTTCATCAATCAGCAGAACAATCAGCGTCGTTTCCGGGTGATTTTCCGTGATTGAATTAGCGATAGATTGCAGAATCATCGTTTTACCCGTGCGCGGTGGCGCGACAATCAAGGCGCGTTGTCCTTTGCCGATGGGCGTTACAAGATCAATGACACGCGCCGAAACTTTGTCGGGCGTGGTTTCCATCTTGAGTTGTTCATCAGGATAAAGCGGCGTGAGATTGTCGAAAAATACCTTCTCGCGCGAATGCTCGGGCTGTTCAAAATTGATTGCCTCGACTTTAATCAACGCAAAATAGCGTTCGCCTTCTTTCGGCGGGCGAATCTGCCCCGAAACCGTATCGCCGGTGCGTAAATCGAATTTGCGAATCTGCGACGGGCTGACATAAATATCATCAGGTCCGGGCAAATAATTATATTCGGGCGCACGCAGAAAGCCGAAACCGTCGGGCAAAGTTTCCAACACGCCTTCGGAGAAAATCAGTCCGCTTTTTTCGGTTTGCGCGGCAAGAACTTTGAAAATAAGTTCTTGTTTTCGCATTCCCGACGCACCTTCCACGCCCATTTCCTTGGCGATATGCGTTAATTCGGAAATTGACATATCTTTCAAATCCGCCAAATCTAAAATAACTTCTTTTACAGCCGGAGCAGTTTTCTTTCCGTCTTCTTTTTCAGATTTAGATTCTTCTTTTTCAGATTCTTTTTCTGCTTTTTCAGGTTTGGAAACTTTTATCTTCGCGGTTGGTTTTTCTTCCAATTCTACGTTTTCTTGCTCGATACCGTTTTCTTCGGCTTTGCTTGTTTTTTTTGTTTTAGTTTGTGTTGTCTTGGTTGCCATGTTTTTATCCGTTTGTCCGGGGGAATGTAATTTGTAGTTTTTCCAAGATTTTAGAGTTAAACCAGAGGCACGAATTAAGCCTAAATATATGTATTGAATTTCTAAACTCTTGAAAAAAAATTGTATGGATTTCCGTTGCGGTGCAATTCAAAATAAGCCTTATAGCTTCTTCAAAACCCCTGAGTTTTTGGGAATGCTTAATTATTACAATATTTATTTGAATAAATCAACTACTAATTTAACTTTTTTCGAGTGCTAACGCAATTTCCCGCCAAAGTGTATCTTTTCCTTTTCCGGTAACTGAAGAATAGACAATAATTTTGCTGGTTGGCAGAGCCTTTTCTATGTCTTGCAAACTCTTGTTTAATTTATTATTTGAGAGTTTATCGGCTTTGGTAGCGACGACGATATGATTTTTTTGATTATAAACCAGCCATTCATGAAGCGTCCGGTCAAGTTCCGTCGGCTTATGACGCGAATCAACGAGATGAATTGACAGCAATAATTCTTGTCTTTCAGCCAAATATTCTTCCGCCATTTTTCCCCAATCGAGGCGCATTGCCTTAGAAACCTTGGCATAACCATAACCGGGCAAATCTACAAAATAAAAACTTTCATTAACCAAAAAGAAATTTATAGACTGCGTTCTGCCGGGCGTGTTTGAAGTTCGCGCCAAACCTTTGCGTTGCAAAAGCGAATTAAGTAAGCTCGATTTTCCGACATTTGAGCGTCCGAGAAACGAAATTTCAGGCAAACTATCGGTTGTCCAATGTTGAGCATTAAACGCACTTTTCGTAAATTCGGCGGATGTGATTTTCATAGATTTCAGGTTTCAGATTCCAGATTTTTTTCTAACCTGAAACCTGAACTCAATTAAGCACTTTTCGCCATTTCCGCCCGCGCCTGCATCCAACGCTTCATCATCTCGCGCCGTTTCGTCAGCATAGCTTCCGCATCAGGCATTCGCATAATCAGTTTTTCAAGGTTTGCCAACATATTCGGATTGTCTAATGTTTGCCGCAACTCATTCAAAAACGGTTGGAGTTTGCTGAAAACGACAATATGTTCTCCGTTTGCGTCATTAAACATTTCTTCATCAATCGCGCCGTGATTGACAAAACCCGCCGCCATATCCCAATAGGTCGTAACCATTCGATATTTCGCCGAAGTTTCCGCGTCGATCATCGCTTTGATAATTTCTTCCGCGCTTTCGGGAAAAAAGCCGATAACCCAATTTCGCGCCTCGCGCATAACCGGTTCGCGCCGTGTCTCATAAAGTTTTAATATCAATTCTGCTGATTCTGTTTTACTCATATTTCTCCTCTGTGTTTGTTAAATATTTTGTGGGAAAATGCTTTAATTGAAAGTAGAACGAAATTGTTTTCAAGTCAAATTCATTTCACAAACAGCGCGAGTTTTGCCATTGATTGTAAATTTTCTTCGATAATTGCCGGCAGATTTTTCAAAAATTCGCGCTTTTCCGCGCTTGAATCAAATTTATATTTTATTTTGCCGTTCTCGATGCGAATTTTAATTTCTCTCACCACGCTGGCGCGAGTGCGCGTTCCGTCTAATAAAATCAACAAGTTGCGGATAACATCATCTTGAATTCCAATGGCAGATTGCCGCAGTGTTGACACCAAATCGTTATTCTTTGCTTGAAGCCGCGCAATCGGGCTGACCATCGGTCTTTCGCTTGGTCGGGCGGCAAATGTCGGTTCGTGCAGATAAAATTCGACCAAATCCGAGCCAAAAATTTGCAGTAAAATGCCGCTTAAAATGTTCTCATCTTTTTCGGTTACTTCAAAATCTTCGCCACTTTTGAGCAAGTTTTTAGCCGATGCGACAAGTTCATCAAAGGCAATCGAACGCGGAAAAGCCTGTCCGAGAAGAAAAAGCGCGGCTTTCGTCAAAGAATGGTCAATCTGAATTTTTCGATTGTTTTTGCCCAGTATCGCTTCTATTTTGTTCGGAGCAAAATTAGATTTTGCAACGGAAAAATTCATATCCGAAGCGATTCTAAGAGAGCGCATCGCTTCAACCTGCGGTTTATAATTGACCTTGATTTGCTTGCGGCACAAAAGCGTTTGGCGAAAACGCCGGTTTGTCAAAAAATCAATATACTGCTCTCGTATGATAATGTCGCCACCGAATTGCTCTAAAATTTCCAGCACTCGCGGACTATAATTTCCGTCGTTGGATGTAAAATAATCGGCTTCGGTGAGAAATTGTAAATCGTGATTTTCGGCGGAAGCCATAAATTCGTGAAAATAAAACGGCTGATTTATTTCCGCTAAATCGTCGTGAAAAACAAGTTGTCGCGGCTTCTCAATCGTTTTGTTCAATTCATCGGTCAAAATTTGCTTATAAGTTTTGTCATCAGCGACAAATTCGCCCAACAAATTTAACAACGAGAGCGATTCTTCCACTTTTTCCGTCGCCGATTCCAAGTTTTGGGTGTGATAAATCATCATTCCGCGCATCATTTGACGCAGATGACAGCCCGGAAAAGCGTTGTAGCTGACGTAAGCGACACCATTTTCAGTAAGCAATTCATTACAAATCGCCAAAATCTTTTCGCGGACAAACTCAGGTGTCCAAGAATAAAGTCCGTGCGCGATGATATAATCGAATTCGCCATAAGACGCACGATTGATTTCCATAATATCGCCGTGAATCAGCCGTAAATTTTTCAATCCGATATTTGAGGCGACCAAATTGCCGTGCGCGATGTGATTTTCCGCCAAATCTATGCCGACAAACTCGCTCTTTGGCAAACCGTAAGCAAACGAAACAAGATTACTACCGTTTCCACAACCAAGTTCGAGGACGCGACAATTTTCCACCGACTGCGGTTTCATCCCCAAAAATGTTGCCATTACCGCCAATTTGTCGGGATGCGTCTGCGGATGCAAAAAACTCGGATACGCGATTTCGTCGTAAGTAAATGTGGTTTCTTTCATAATTTTTCGGTTTTTTGTTTATAATAACTCGAAAACCATGACTTGCGTTAATTTTGCCTTAATTTTATGTCTTTGCCCGAAAATATTGAATCGCTAATTGCTAATTTGCCTGACGCAGAAGGCGCACGGCGTTTTTATTTGGAATTAGCGAACAAACATCCGTCGGAAGAAAAACGGCTTGTCAAAAATTTG
>JANOXW010000255.1:0-25176 GCA_031418635.1 Acidobacteriota bacterium | reverse complement strand
ACTTTCGGGTCGGGAATCAACTTGGCACATTCCTCGGTGAACTTATCGTAAATTTTCTTGGCGACGGTTGCGTCGTCGTTATTACAATCGGCGCAAGCAGCTGATTGATCCATTGACGGGATAAATCCGAAACCTAAAGCGATGGCTAATGCCAAACCGAAAATTGCTGTTACTGTTAATTTTTTCATTTTTTTATGTCCTCTTTTTAGTTTTATCTCTTCTTTTATTTAAGAAGTTTGTGTTTTGGAATTTAGAATTGTTTTTCTGGAATCACGGCAGTTACCGTAGCGTTCAGCTTTTTGATAAATGCTGTGGACTTACCTTTTGAAATGTTCACGCTTGAAACTTCGACGCGCATTGACAGCGATTTTCCATCGGTTTGTCTTTTGATATATGTCGTTGTTCCGTCGGCGTAAGTTACGGAAAGAACTAAATTGAAAGAAGCGACATTGGCAACGAGAGTCGGATTGACGCGCCAACGCACTTCGACAATTGATTTGGAATCGTCATTTGCCGAGATTCCCAAATCTTTTATCTCTAAAACCTCAACCGAAAAATCGGCGGTTTCGGCGGCGTTGATTTTCGCTTGGCTGGCAAATGCCAAAACCAAAATAATCAGACTCAAAATTTTTAATGTGCTTCTCATTTATGTTTGTTCCTTCAAAAAAGTTTTGCTTGAGAATCGCTTCTCAGCAGATTGATTTTTCGTTATCAACACGATGAGTTTCGCGCACATTGAAAATTAACTGCGTGTTATTTTGTGAATTCCGAAAATTACACGCTGAAATTTGCTTGTTGGAGTAATATGTTGGTGGATTAAGCGAGGAAGAATTAACCGATGAATTAAAGAAGAATTAACAGGGATGAATAGGATGAAAGGGATAAAAGATTTTTTATATCCTCTTCATCTCCTTCATCCCTGTTAATTCTATTCAGTAATATGAAGACAAATCAGATAGACGATTGGCTTAACAAGGCGTTTCAGCTTGCTTTTTTTATACATGGCAAGCGCGACATCGCCAAGCAAATTGCTGTGTCTGCGATGAACAAACTCGAAACCGCTTCCAACGCGCAGTTCAAACGCTATTACTACACGCCCGTCGGACGCGCTGAAACTTCGCGGGCGACGCGCAGCCGTGTTTCTTTAAATGATTTACAACTTTTGCAACGGCTCGTTTTTGTCGAATCGGAGAACTTTGAAAAACAAAATGAAGCGACGAAAAAGACGAGTGAAAGAAACTTGCTCGTCTATTTCATCAAACACTTAGTTCGTATTTCGTTAAAGCGCAATTCGTTTTATGTAACGCTTGGCATTTCGCGGATTTTGCACAATTACGGCACGAATGACGCGATGGAAATCTATAATATCGTCGTTCAAGACGCTGACCGAGTTCACGACGATTACTATTATCGTTCGCGGAAAGGCGTTTTGATGAAGGAATTAAAGGCGCGTTTCGGCGAACTTCTCGAAGTCGTTAAAGTCAATCGCGGCGAAGAACGGTTTAATCATCAAACAGACACGGAAAAATTATCAGAAACGGCGAAAGATTGCTTACAATTTTTCACGCCTTGGAACAGTTCTTGCGCGATTCCCGACAAATTTAATCCGTTTGACGACATCATCGCGCCGTTTCATTTCGACAAACAAAATCCCGACGCGGAACATCGCATCGAGGTCAACCGCATTCACGCGGCTTTACATCCGCAATGCTTTGCGCGTTTGACCGACGCTTTGAATTTGCCTGCGCCCAAAGAAAAAATGGAGATTCCCAAATTTATGCTTTCAAACATTCAACCAAACGAGAACAACGACGATTGGCGCAATCCGCCGAATCTTGAAGCGGACGAATTGCAAACCATCAAAGACCTTCTCGCGGCGCAAGCCGAAAGCCGTCGCGCACTGTCCGCCAACCTTTTGCGCGTCGTCGTGGACGGCAACGAAAGAGCGAAAATCAATCTTGAAGAAACCGACCAAGTAAATTTCGATTTGGGCGACGAAGCCGAATTAATCGAGGTTCGCGTAGTTGAAAAAGACGGCGAAGTGATTTTAGCGACGCATCTTTTGAGCTTTGAAGACTTGGAAAACGGCAATCAACTCCAATCGGTTTTGCTCGAAGGCGGACAAAAAGTTTCGTTCAATTTGCAACCGACAAAGGACGAATACGGCGAAGTCGTCGGAATAAATTGCGGTGTCGAATATGCCGAAACGGAATTGCCGAAACCTTTGATTGTGGCTTCCGAAAACGTCGGATTTTCGCTGTCAAATTGGTTCAACAATCTAAGTTGGGCGTTCAAACCGGCGTTGGCGTTTGGACTGATTCTTTTGGCAATGTCAATCGGTTGGCTGTTTTATCGGCAAATGATTGGCGCGAACAAACAAGATGTTGCTCACGATAATCCAACGCCGAAAAAGCAAACGGACGACATCAAAATTCCCGAACCATCAAAGGAAATTGTCAAAGATGACAAAGAAACGTCCGAAAAAATCGTTTCGCCGCCGAAGGTTAAAGAACAAAACGATTCAGTAATTAAAAAAGACAAAAAGCCGAACTCGGAAGATAAAAAGCGAGTCGCGCCGAAAAAAGAAATCGTGGTTGAAACTCCGCCAAAAGAGTTACAGGCGCAAAATAACAAGCCGAAAAATTTACCGAACGATGCAAACCCGACGGAAGTTTGGCGATTGCCGATTAGAGAAAAGGGCAATAATATTGATGAGCGTAAAGAAGTTCGCAGTCCGATCAAACGCGGAAAGTCTTTGGGCGAAATCAAGCATATTTATCTCGATATTTCGGGCGACGAAAGTTTTAGCAGACAAATTAAGGAACAAATTTCTGCCGAGATTTTCAAAAACGGAACTTTTACGATTGTGCCGAAAGAAAAAGCTGACGCGCGTTTGATGATTTTTGTGCGCCGCGAATCTGACGCAAACAATCCGACAGACGAAACAACGACGGCGATTGTGCGGCTTGTAAATTCTCAAGGCTTCGTCGTTTATCCAACTCGAAAGCGTGTTTCAGGTTGGAAATACGTCGGCGCAATCTCCAAACTTTCAGCGCGAATTGCCAACGATTTAGCGAAAACAAAGCAGACAAAATAATTGAAGTTGGTGTATGAATCAATCGCGCAACAATAAATTTAACCGAATCTGAAAGATTTTTTGCTAATGCAGTTTATTTTTTGTCCGATTCCTGTCAATTTACCGCCTTTTTTGCGATAAAAAGTAATTTTCTATCACTACGAAATGGTTTCATACCACTACGAAATAGTTTTGTAGCACTACAAAATAATTTCATACCACTACGAAATGATTTTATAGCACTACAAAGTCATTTCATACCACTACAAAATGGTTTTGTATCGCTACGAAATGACTTTGTAGCACTAAGAAATAGTTTTGTAGTGATAAAATTTGCCTGCATAGTGTGCATAAATACTTACAAACCACCGCAAACGCGATAAATTATGCCCAACCGTCAAATAATTTCATCATAAAATATTCATAAAACATTCAGATTTCTCTAAAGATTATCAACCTGCCTTTTCGGTAAATTGATTCTGTCTTAAATATTCGATTTTTTTTACAAGCGAGAAGGAGATGGAAATGAAAAATAGATTTATCGAAATAATTGCCGCCAATTTTATTTTAGTTTTACTGTTTTTGCCGACCAACGCGCAAAGTCAGACTGCCGAAGAGGTCAAAACGCTGTCAGAAGGACAAGCGATAACACGCGAAGTTTCGCCGAAGCAAAAACATCTTTACAAAATTCATCTCGAAAATGGGCAATTTGTAAAGATTAGCGCGACTTCGACCAACGGCATTATCGCTGTCAGTATGTTTGAACCCGACGGGAAGTTTATGTTGGACGGAATAACCGTCAGTTCGACGAACGAAACCGAAACGCTCAACGCCGCCGTCAGAAAAGCGGGCGATTATCAAATAAGCGTTACCACAGCTGATAAAACCGACGGAAATTATCGCTTAAACATTATCGAATTACGCACGGCAACCGAAAAGGAATTCAGCTACACCGACGGCAAACGAATAATGAGCGAGATGGAAATACTCATCAAAGCCGATTCATCATTCGGAAACATCCAAATCGCTATCAAAAAATTTCAGGAAGCAATCGAAAAATTTCAGTTTGCACAAGCACAGAAACCCGAAGCCGTCGCTCTCGATAACATCGGAATTTTACTGACAGGATTGGGCGAACGACGCAAAGCTATCGAATTTCATCAGCGTTCTTTGGAAATTTTTCGGGCGATTGGCGATAAAAAACAACAATCCTACGCATTAAATAGTCTTGGCAGAGTTTATGCGTATCTCGGCGAAAGACAAAAGGCAATCGAAATTTTGACGGAATCGCTCGCACTTTCAAAGGAAGTGAAAAATAAAAAAACCGAAGGCATTGCGCTCAATGGAATCGGCGCGATTTATTACCGCTTGCAAGATGCGCCGCGTGCCGAAAGCTATCACGTTGCGGCTCTCAAACTCTTTGAAGAAACCGATGACAAATATAATCAGGCAATCACGCTAAATTATATGGGAAACTGCGTCAACGAAAACAAGGATTATCAAAAAGCCGTCGAATATTACGAAAAAGCGATTGCTTTGCATAAAAGTTTGTCTGGCAGACAACCTGAACCAAGCTATTTCAGCAACTTAGGTCGTTCATATTTTCAACTCGGCAACACCGACAAAGGCTTTGAATATCTAAACGAAGCCTTGAAGATCGCACAAACACAGAGCGATAAATCTAACGAAGCGTTTTTCTTGAAAACTCTCGGTGAATTTTACTTAAAACTCGGCAAATTGGCAGAAGCAACGGAGTTTGCGGAGAAATCTTTAGACATATATCGCACCATCGAAGACCCGACGCGCATTACCAAAACATTATATTTGCTAACAAAGATCAAAAGCCGATTAGGAAAAACGGACGAAGCGCAAACTCATATCGAAGAAGCCTTAAACTTGATTGAGGGTTTTCGCGCCGAGATGAGTAATAACACTTTACGCGATTCTTTTTCGACGACGATTTACAATTATTATAGCGCGTATATCGAACTTTTGATGCAACGTCAGAAACTCGAACCAAACAAAAACTTCGCCGAACTTGCGCTTCAAGCAAATGAACGCGCCCGCGCCCGCGGTCTTTTGAATCTTTTAACCGAATCAAACATTGATATTCGGCAAGGCGTGAACGAAAGTCTTTTGGCTAAGGAAAAAGAACTCGGAAACTCGTTGACGGCAAGATTTGAAAATTTGACAAAGGCTTTAAGTCGAAAATCGGAGGCGGTGAAAATCGCCGAGCTAAAAAACGAAATCGCCCAACTCCGCACCGATTACGAACAAACACAATCGCAAATTCGTCGCCAAAATCCGCGTTATGCAGCACTTAAACAACCGAAAACATTGACTCTCAAAGAAATTCAAAGCGAACTTTTAGATACCGATTCCGTTTTGCTCGAATACGCTTTGGGCGAAGAAAAAAGCTATCTGTGGATTGTTTCAAAAGATAATTTTCGCACCGTCGAACTGCCCGCGAAATCCATTATCGAAAAAACGGCGCGGCAATTTTACGAATCTCTAACAGCGCGAAACAAGCAAATCGAATTTGAAACCGCGAATGAACGCGCCGACCGAATCTTTATCACCGATTCGGATTTGCAGAAATTTTCAAAGGAATTGAGCCAACAAATCCTCGCGCCTGCTGCGCCGTTTTTAGAAAGCAAACGTCTGCTAATCGTCGCCGACGGCGCGTTGCAATATGTTCCGTTCGCTTCGCTTACTGTTCCAAAGTCCAAAGTCCAAAGTCCAAAGTCCAAAGTCGAAGAACGATTTTTAATTGAAGAACACGAAATTGTTAATTTACCTTCTGCGTCAGCTTTGGCGATTTTACGGCGTGAAATGAACGGCAGACCGCTTGCGGCGAAAACTTTGGCGGTTTTGGCTGACCCGATTTTTGATAAAACGGACGAGAGATTTCAATTGATGGCGGAGCAAAATAAACCGCCAACGGAGTTTGTCGCTGTTTCAAAAAAACGTCTGCGAAGTTCTGACGTTGGCGATATGGATTTGCTGCGATTGCCGTTCACGCGGCGCGAAGCCGATTCGATAAGTGCGTTGGTTGCCGAAAATCAAAAAGAAAAAATGTTAGATTTTGCGGCAAATCGAAGTTCAGCAATGTCGCCCGAATTGGCAAATTATCGTTACATTCATTTTGCCACGCACGGTTTTATCAACAACGAAAATCCCGAACTTTCGGGCATCGTTTTTTCGACGATTGACGAAAGCGGCAAAGAGCAAGATGGATTTCTGCGCGTCAACGATATTTTTAATCTGAAACTGCCGGCGGAAATGGTTGTTCTAAGTGGTTGCCGCACGGGTTTGGGCAAAGAAATTCGCGGTGAAGGCTTAATCGGAATGACACGCGGCTTTATGTATGCGGGCGCAAAGCGCGTCGTCGTCAGTCTTTGGGACGTGAACGACGAGGGAACTGCCGAATTGATGGCGAATTTTTACCGCGAAATGCTCGGCGGCAAAAAATTGTCGCCCGCGTCCGCTTTGCGACAAGCACAGATTTCTCTGCTCAAAGACAAACGCTGGCAAAATCCATATTTCTGGGCGACTTTCACGCTTCAAGGCGAACCGAAATAGCTGTTATTTTGGCTAGATTAAGTGAAGCCTTTACAAATTAAAGTAGTGTTATTTTCAATACTTTAACCTCTCCGAAATAAGTGATACCTGATAGATTTGACTTATCACTTATTCCGAAGCATTTCTTTATTTTTTAATTTGCACAGGCTTCAATCAAGTTAAGAAATTAGCCACAAAAAAGCACAAAAATAGGGGTTTTATTTTTGCGGTTTTTTGCTTTTTTGTGGCAATTATTCTTCTCTGTTGGATTTGCTTGATGTCATTATGGGCGCGAAAGTTTATTAGATTGCTCACGCAATTTTGCCAGTGAGATGCTGGCGTTACTTAGTGCAGTTTGCAAATCTTTGGCGGCAAAGACGGCTTGCGTGGTCGGTTTTGCGTCCGTGTCTTGCAGAACATCGAGCAAAGTTTGGAACGCGCCGTTTAATCTATTCAACGGAGATTCCGACATCGGCACGGGCGCAGACGAATTGCCGTTGAGCAATATGTTTAGCTTTTGTTCTAAATCTGCAATTTCTTTATTGTTTCCCGTCTTTTCGCGGGTTGCTTTCAGACGCGCTTGAAGTGTTTTTATTTCTTCAAGCATCGCAAAGGTTTGTTTGACACCTTCGTAAGCCTGCATTGAAAGTGTGAATTGTTGCTGTAAATCAGTCGTCGAAGTTGTTACACGCGGATCAATTTTGACGTTCAAAGATTGTGTATAAGTTTTTCCGTTGACGGTCAATTTAACGGTGTAATTGTTGGGCATGACAAACACGCCTTCAGGAACAAACGGCGTGTTTTTGTAAATGGCGGAAATCGGTAAATCGTAATTGTCCGACGGCGGATTCGGATATTGCAAATCCCAAACAAATCTTTGCATTCCAGCCTCGTTCGGTAGAATTTGCGGCGGACGCAACCAATAAGTCGGAAAGCGCAGTTTGTTTTCGTCGTAGGTTAAAGGTTTATCATCACTCGAAAAATGGCGCACGAGTTTGTTTGCCGAATCGAAAATTTCCAAGACAATCGGCGTTGCAGATTTTTCCTTCAAAACATAGTTGATAATTGCACCGTCGGGCGGATTTTGTCCGGCAGGTTCTTCGGGCGGAAACGGCGTGTCGGTGTGAACGCTACGCCGGACGCGAATCGCCGTTTGCGGTGCAAAAAGAAATGTGTCAGCGGTTGCAACTTGTTGGTTGATTTGACGCAAAGGCGTGATGTCGTCGAGAATCCAAAAAGAACGTCCATGCGTTCCGACAACGATGTCGTCGTTATGCACAACCAAATCACGAATCGAAGTTGCGGGCATATTCAAGCGCAAAGGTTGCCAATTTTCGCCGTCATCAAGCGAGAAATAGACGGCTTGTTCAGTTCCGCAAAACAATAATCCTTGGCGGTTTGAATCTTCTCTGACCGAATTAACAATTCCGCCGTTCGGCAAGCCTTTTGTAATTTCTTTCCAAGTTTTTCCGCCGTCGTGTGTGCGTAAAATGTGCGGGCGCAAATCGTCAAGGCGAAACGTATTGATTGCCGCGTAAGCCGTGTTTGCATCGAATCTTCCCGCGTCAATCAGCGAAACTTTTGCCCAAGATTTTAATTCCGGCGGCGTTACATTTTGCCAATTTTTTCCGCCATCGCGGGTAACGTGAATCAAACCGTCGTCCATTCCCGCCCAAATCGTTTTGACATCTTTGTAAGACGGCGCAACCGTGTAAATCACGCCGCGGCGCGGCATCGTTTCCATCTCTTTCGTCGTGTAAATACCGACGTTTTTTGGCACATCCCATTTTTCACGCGACAAATCAGGGCTGATAATTTCCCAACTCTGTCCGCCGTCTAATGTTTTGAAAAGGACGTTTCCCGCATAAAAAAGAATATGCGGATCAACCGGTGAAAAAATCACCGGCGCAGTTCGCAAAAAGCGATATTTGCCTGTTCTCACGACTTCGGGCGCAATGTTTTGAACTTGTCCGGTGCGTTTGTCAAACCTTGTCAATTTTCCGCCGTAAATAAAATTCGGACTTAACGGATCAGGCGCAACATAGCCGTATTCTTCAACGCCAACCGTGCGCCAATCTCGCGCATTAATTGCGCCCGTGTCGCCACGCGAAGAAATTCCAATCGAACCGCTTTCTTGCTGTCCGCCATAAACCCAATACGGAAATTGATTGTCGGTGATAACATGATAAAACTGCGCCGTCGGCTGATTATACCAACTCGACCAACTTTCGCCGCCGTTGACCGTAATCGTCGCGCCTTGATCGGTGGCAAAAAGCATAATGTCGGGCGATTCGGGATTGATCCAAATCCGATGATAATCATCGCCGCCGGGCGCACCTTTGAAACCCGTAAAAGTCTTGCCGCCGTCGGTTGATTTATACGATGCGACATTCGCCACAAAAACGATTTCGGGATTTGTCGGATGAACTTTTACTTCCGCAAAATCGCTTCCACGTCCCCAAAGCCTCGCATCGCCGTTCACTTTTTGCCAATTTTCGCCCGCATCGTTCGAACCGTAAATTCCCGCAAACTGCGAATTTGCATCAACCGTTGCGTAGAGTTTTTTTGAATCGCTTTTTGAAATAGTAAAACCGATACGCCCAAGTCCTTGCTCAATCGTCGGCAAACCTTTCGTCAATTTATTCCAAGTATTTCCGCCGTCAGTTGATTTAAAAAGTCCGCTTTCCTTTCCTTGCCACGCGCCGTTTTCCCAAGGTCCTTGTCGTCCTGCCCACAAGTCGGCGTAAATGATATTTGAATCATTCGGATCAAATTCAACCTGAAATGCGCCCGTGTTTTCATCTTTGTATAAAACTCTTTCAAACGATTTTCCGCCGTCGGTTGAACGATAAATTCCGCGTTCTTCATTCGGTCCGTAAGGATGTCCAAGCACCGCGACAAATAAACGATTTTCATTTTTCGGATCAACCGCAATCGAAGCGATTTGCTGACCTTCACGCAAACCTAAATGTTGCCAAGTTTTTCCGCCGTCGGTTGATTTATACATTCCGTCGCCGGTTGATAAATCGGGACGTTGCAAACCTTCGCCGCTTCCGACATAAATCACATTCGGATTCGACGGCGCAAGCGCAATATCGCCGATTGAACCCGTCGGTTGGTCGTCAAAAATCGGTTGCCAAGTTCGCCCCGCGTCCGTCGTTTTCCACACGCCGCCATTGTTGACACCGATATAAAAAACATTCGGCTGATTTGGAATTCCAACCGCGCCGAC
The DNA here is from genome assembly GCA_031418635.1 of Acidobacteriota bacterium. Classification (GTDB taxonomy): domain Bacteria; phylum Acidobacteriota; class Blastocatellia; order Pyrinomonadales; family Pyrinomonadaceae. The sequence continues at coordinate 15,307 of JANOXW010000255.1, read as the reverse complement.
CGTGCGTCCGGCACGAAACGGTCCAATCATTCGCCACCGCATATTTTGATAAAGATTCGGATTAACCTGTTGCGCGAAAGTAGGAATGACGAAAAAGAGTGCGACAAAAATGAACGCGAATTTTCGCCGTAAAGACACGATTGATATAAAACTCGAAGCGATTTTCTCAGACATTTAGAAATCTCCTAATTTTGAAATTGCAGGATAAATTGACCGCTTTAGTTTTTGACTGCGGCGGTTGATTGACGAATTACTAATTCCGGCTCAACGGTTACGTCGGCGGGAAAATCGTCGCTTTGATTTTCGCGGATTCTTTTCAACAAATATTCCGCGCCCAAACAACCCATTTCTTTCAGCGGTTGGCGAATGGTCGTAAGCGACGGATTATGAAATTCCGCCGCGTAAATATCGTCAAACCCGATGACCGAAACGTCTTCGGGAACTCGTCTGCCAGATTCATTCAGAGCGCGAATTGCACCGATAGCAGAAATGTCATTAAAAGCAAGAAGTGCCGTAAACTCAGCTTTAGCGGCTAATAATTCTTTGGCGGCAACATATCCGGGTTCGGGTGTCGGATTAGTTCCGACAAGTTGTGCAACCAAAGTTTCTTTTATCGGAATTGAACATCGCGCCGCCGCTGTCCGAATCGCGTTCCAACGCGCTTCTGTATCAGAGCTAAATGATTGTCCTTTGATGACGGCGATTTTTTTATGTCCGAGTTTGACCAGATGTTCAACCGCCAGAAGTCCGGCTTGTTCATGATTTAAGACGATATTTGTAACACCTTTGGTTTCGTCGTGTCCAGAAATTGAAACAACCGGCAAAAAGGTTTGATGATGTTGCGGCGTATCAACCGCTAAAATTCCCTCGACACATCTTTCAACAAAAAAACGCGAATGATGTTCGATAAGTGCTTCACGATGCCAATGACTGACGACGAAGTAAAAATATCCTTCTTCCAACAATTTTTCTTCGACACCACTCAAAACCGTCGCCGAATAACCTTCGCTCATTTCGGGAATCAAAACGCCAATAGTATGTGTGCGTTGGGCGCGTAATGAACGGGCGATGTGATTTGGGCGATATTTCAGATTTCGCGCTGCTTCAAAAATGCGATCTTGCGTTCCGGTCGGAATCGAACTCGCCGTCGGCGCAGCGTTCAAAACTAATGAAACCGTCGTTGGCGAAAGTTTGAGCGACGCAGCAAGTTCTTTAAGGCTAACCGCTTTTGGCTTGGTCATAACTTTTGAAAACCCGTTGGATTTGTCTTTTTTCATCATTATCGCCCGACGTTGTGGTAAGTGTCGCATAACTAAACCTTTTAAGACAAGAATAGGCTGAAAATTTTATTATTAACCAACATTTTATGATTTGTTGTTGACGGGAACTTAATGTTTAGTATAAATTTGTAACATTACTAAAACGATTTAGTGAAACGATTTACTAATTCGTTTTTCGACAGTTGTTCAAATAATTCTAAATATTTAAAAAAATTGCTCTGGAGGTGTTTTCTATGAACCGAAAGTTTTCCGGCTTACAACGCTTTTTAAGTTGTAGCGTTTTAATTCTGTGTTTTGCGCTGATTGCCAACGCGCAATTCAAGGCAGTATTACAAGGAACTGTGTCTGATTCAAGCGGATCTTCCGTAGTTGGCGCAAATGTCGTTTTGACAAATACCGAAACCAACAAAGAAGTCAGCACAGTATCAAATAATGATGGATTTTATCGTTTTAACGGACTTGCTCCGGGAAACTACAAACTTGTCGTTACGCAAACAAATTTCAAACAATACGTGGTTGAAAAAGTAGAGGTCGGGGCAGACGGCTTGCAAGGTTTAAATATTGCGCTCGAAACCGGCGGAATCAGCGAAATCGTGACGGTAACGAGTGAAGCAGAAACGCTCAAAACTGAAGACGCGAACATTGACAACACTCTCTCGACTAAGGAAATTTTGCGTCTGCCGCAGGTTGGGCGCGATCCTTACGAGTTAGCACGCTTAACGCCGGGAATTTTTGGCGACGGCGCACGCGGCGGCAACGGAGGTTCGAGCGGTTTTCCGAATTCGCCCGGTCCGGGCGGTTCCAACAGTTCGATTTTCCAAACTGAAAACCAAGTTCCGATTACGGCAAACGGTCAACGAGTCGAAGCAAACAACTTTCAGATAGACGGTGTAAGCGTCAACAGCCAAACCAATGGCGGCGGCGCGATTATCACGCCAAGCCAAGAAGCCGTCAAGGAAGTCAACATTTCGTCATCCACTTATTCGGCGGAAGATGGGCGAAATTCCGGCGCAGTTGTCAAAGTCGTCAGCCAAAACGGAACAAACGATTATCACGGAAGCGGTTTTTTTAAATATAATGATCCCGGATTAAATTCCTTTAATAAATTTCCCAATGCACCGGCACGAGTTACCCAACGGCTCAAGCAATTCGGCGGCAGTTTCGGCGGACCTTTGCCGTTTTTGAACTTTGGTGAAGGCGGTCCGTTTGCAACCAGCGGCAAAGATAAATTGTTTTTCTTTTTTGCGTATGAGGGCTTGCGTAATAACACGAATACAACATCCGATGCTTTTGTCGAAACATCGCAATTCCGCGACGCAGTTCGCGCTCTGCGCCCGAATGGTGTAACGGCACGAGTTTTCGGCGCACCGGGCATCGCACCGCGTATTTTGTCCGTGCTTCCGACCACTTGCGCGGCGGCTGGTTATGGACCGCAAAGATGTCAGGCAGTCAGTGGCGGACTAGATATTGGTTCGATTACCGGCACACGAAATGTTTATTTGCCATTCGGCGACGGAGTTGGCAGAGCTAATATCGGCGGCGGTTTTGATGGTATTCCCGACGTTCAATTTGTCCGCTTAAATGTTCCGAATACTTTTGCCGGAAACCAATATTTTACACGGGTTGATTACAACGCAACCGCAAAAGACAGCATTGCCGTTTCAACCTTTTTTACACCAACTTTAGCCAACGGTTCGGATATTGCCGGGCGCAGTCGTCCGATTGGCGACATTATCTCGGATCGGCTGAGTTTTTCGGTCGCGGCAATTTATAACCGCACCATTTCAGCTACTAAATTTAATCAGGCGCGTGTCAATTACAGTGGTTTTTCGTATGACGAGGTTGCCTCGAATCCGGGTTCAAACTTCGGTATTCCGCGCATTGAAATCGAGCAACTTCCGTTTGACCGCATCAGATTCGGCGCACCGCAAAATGAAAATACGCCCGGCATTTTGTCGGAAAAAAGTGTGGATTTCAGCGACACATTCAACTGGCTGATAGGCAATCACGCGCTTAAGTTTGGCACACAACTTCGGTTTGATATTAACGAAAGAAGTCTGATCGGCGGTGCGCGTCCGATTTTTACTTTTACCGGATTCTTTAATTTGGCAAACGACACGCCGATTTTTGAAGGTATTAACGCCGATCCGAACACCGGCACACCGGCGAGTGCGGAGCGTAGATACAGAACAAATGATTATGCTTTTTTTGTGCAGGATGATTGGAAAGTCAGACCGAATCTGACTGTCAATTTAGGCTTGAGATATGAATTTTTTCCGCCGATTAGCGATGGATTAAATCAGCAAACCAATCTTATTTTCGGACCAAACGGATTATCCGATTCGAGAGTTGAACTTGTTGATCAATTCTTTCAATCGGACAAAAACAATTTCGGACCGCAAATCGGCATTGCTTACAGTCCCGGTTTCTTAAAAAATAAAGCCGTTATTCGCGGCGGATTCGGCATCGGCTATAACCGCATACCGAGCGTCGTCTTTATCAATTCGTTGGCTAATCCGCCGTTCTTTTCGCGCTTCGGCATTTGTTGCGGAACGGCTGGACCTGCCGGTGGCGACGGTTTCGGTTCGCCTTTTGTTGACGGACAGATTTTATATGCGTTGGGAAGCAGTAATTCGCCCAATAGTTTTCCGAGAAATCCGCTTTTGGGCGGCGGAATCAACCCGATGACCGGATTGCCGTTCAACAGTTCGGTAGAAATTTACGGTTCGCCGCAAAACCAGCCGAATGCTCAAAGTTTTCGTTATTCGCTCGAAGGACAATATCAATTGCCCGCCAAATTGACGGCGACAGTCGGCTATCAAGGAAGTGCGAATCAAAACCTGATTCGATTGGTTAATCAAAACTTTATCTTTGCCAATGTAAATCCGCGTATTTTTCAGGCATTTTTGCCGACACCTGATGTCATTTCGAGATACAACGCTTTGTTGGCAACGCTTGAACGACGATTTGCCAACGGTTTTCAGTTTCAGGCAAATTATCGTTTTGCCAAAAGTCTCGATAATTTATCAAATTCTGGTCCCGGTTTTGTAACCAACCAAACTTTTCCGGTTGATAATGATTCGGAATACGGACCTTCAGATTTTGACGTTAGACATAATTTGAATGTTTTCGGTTTGTGGGATTTGCCGATTTTCCGCAATCGTAATGATTTGGTCGGAACTTTTCTCGGCGGTTGGCAAGTCAACGGAATCGTAACTTGGCATACCGGTTTTCCATTTACACCGGTCGTCGCCAATCAGGGAATTCGCTCGGCAAGCGGGGCTGAATTCGGACCTTTCCGCCCGATTGGATTTTTCGGCGGAGCCGGAAATAATACTTCCAACGATACATTTCTTAACGGTAACGGCAACTTTACGGGAAGTTTTATTGCGGGAGCTAACTGTAGAGCTGCTATGGGAGTTGGCTGTAATCGGATTTTCCAGACAACTCTCAACCGCAATTTGATGGGTCAGACATCTTTTCTGGTTAATCCGCCTGGAATCGGACGAAACGGTTTTCGCGGTCCGCGATACTTTTCAACCGATATAAGTATTTCCAAGCGGTTTGATTTGCCGAAAGGTCTGCGTATAAGTGAAAACACGGGTTTAGATTTACGGGTTAATCTTTTCAATGCCTTTAACAATCTTAATCTTGCTCCGTTCGGTTTTGCTTCCGACAGCACGAGAATCAATAACGACGATAATCCGAATCCGAGATTCGGCAGAGCGACTACCGGACTCGCTGGTCGAGTTATTGAATTACAAGCGAGATTTAGTTTCTAAAACGGTAATAAAGACGCGGAAAATAAATTGGTTTTCCGCGTCTTTATTACTTTGGATTTTTGTTCACATCGCTTAATTTTTTATAAATAGCCAACTCTTGGTCAGCTTCGATTTGGCGTTTAAGCCGTGAAAGAGTCAGGAAAAGTTGATAATGCACATCAGGATTTTCGGGTTTGAGCGACGAAGCGCGTTGCAAAATCGGCAAGGCTTCTTCGTAACGACGATTTCTGACCAATAACTTACCCAAATCGTGATGCGAATTGAAATGATTTTTGTCGAGATTTATCGCTTGACGAAGAAGTTTTTCAGCTTCGACGAGTTCATTTTTATCAGCTAAAATTGCGCCTAAAAGTGCTAACGCATCCGCGTTTTCGGGTTTCAGCGCAAGGGATTTTCTAAGCGACGCGAGAGCTAAATCGTAATTTCCTTGAGCGCGAGCCGTGATGCTTAGAAAGTAATAAATTTCAGGGATGTTCGGAAAAAGTTTTGCTGCTTTGGTGAAAACGTCCAATGCTTTGGCAAAATCGTTTAAGACCAAATAAACGCCGCCGAGACGAATATAATTGACGGCTTGCGAAGGATTTTGCGCCAATGCTTTTTCGTAAAAATCTTTGGCAATGTCGAGCCGATTGTTTTTTCGCAAAATCTCGCCAAGCATAAAATTGGCTTCGGCGTAAGTTGGGCGCAAGTTGACGGCTTTATCAAAAAAATCCGCCGCTGTTTCATCTTGTTTGTGTTCAAAAGCGATTAAGCCGAGATAATAAAACGGTTCGGGCGCATTTGGCGAAAGTTTAGCGGCTTCCGTGAAAACCGCATTTGCTCTGTCAAAGCGTTGCAAATGATAAAGCGACAGCGCGAGATTGAAAATAATGTCAAAAGAATCAGGCTGAATTTGGTCAGCAATTTGGAGAAGTTTGACGGCTTTTTCGTATTTGCTCAACGAAGTGTAAAGCAGTCCGAGATTGATAGTGGCTTGCGGATGATTTGGCACAACTTTTAAGATATTTTCAAAAATTTGCGCGGCTTGTTCATATTTTTTCGTGCGGGCAAGCAAAACGCCCAAGTTGGCAAGCGGTGAAACGGCTTTCGGATTTAATTTCAGCGCGATGCGGTAAGATTTTTCGGCTTCGACGATTTTGCCTTGTTGGTCAAACACGATACCGAGAAGATTATGCGCGTCGGAATTTGTCGGCGCAATCGAAACAGCATGACGCAAAAGTGGTTCGGCTTCGCTAAAATTTCCCGCTTGAATCAACGCGGCAGATTCTTGCAAAAGTTTGATAACTGTTTGATTAGATTGCGCTGAAACTGTCGAAAAGCCCAAAAGACATAGACACAGATAATAGCTGAGAAACTTGAAAGATTCGATTTGAGCGATAATTTGATTTTTCATTAATAATTTATCTTACGCAAAGTCGTTTTTGTATTGGCGCCTTTTCTTATCATATGTTTATCTATTTTCATCTGCGGTTTAAATATGATTTTAAATTGTCAATCTACTATCAGCACAATGGTTTTAGTATATCTAAACAAGTTTCAAAGCCAAAGGGAACAAATATGCGATTAAATAAAACGAGATTTATCATCTTTTTGCTACTCATTCTTTTTGCTTTTTCAATTTCCGCACAAACAAAACAGGCGGACATCGAAAGAAAAGTCAATGCCTTGATTGCCAAAATGACTTTGGCGGAAAAACTCGGACAACTTCAAATTTTGGACGGCGAGGCGAACGGAAACTCTCGTCCCGAACATTTCGAACTTGTCAAAAACGGCTTGCTCGGTTCGACTTTAAATGTGCGTGGCGCAGCAAAAGTCAATGAATTACAGCGGGAGGCGATGAAATCGCGTTTAAAGATTCCACATCTTTTCGCGTTTGACGTGATTCACGGCTATCGCACGATTTTTCCCGTGCCGCTTGGCGAGGCGGCGACTTTTGATATAAAACTTGCTGAACTTTCGGCGTATATCGCGGCAAAAGAATCTCGTGCGGCTGGCGTGGCGTGGACGTTTGCGCCGATGGTTGATATTGCCCGCGATCCGCGTTGGGGAAGAATTGTCGAAGGCGCGGGCGAAGATACATTTCTGGGCGCGGAGTTTGCGCGAGCGCGTGTGCTTGGTTTTCAGGGAAAAGATTACAGCGCGAATGATCGAGTTGTCGCTTGTGCCAAACATTGGGTTGGCTACGGCGCGGCTTTTGGCGGGCGCGATTACAACACGACTGATATTTCCGAAAACACTTTGTATAATATTTATTTTCCGCCGTTCAAAGCCGCCAAAGATGCGGGTGTTGGAACATTTATGAGCGCGTTTAATGATCTCAACGGCGTTCCGACTTCGGGAAATCGTTGGACTTTGACGGACGTTTTGCGTGGTCAGTGGAAATTTGATGGTTTTGTTGTCAGCGATTATACCGCCGTAATGGAACTGTTGAAACACGGCTATGCAAAAGACGAAGCGGACGCGGCGCAACTCGCGCTCAACGCGGGTGTTGATATGGAAATGGTCAGCCGTTTTTACAATCGAACAGGCGCAGAACTCGTTAAAGACAAACGACTTTCGATGCCGACGATTGATGAAGCCGTGCGCCGAATTTTACGGATTAAATTTCGACTCGGACTTTTTGACAAACCTTTTACCGATGAAAGTTTAGAAGGCAAAACTTTATTAACTGCTGAAAATCGAAGAACCGCCCGTGAGATTGCTAATAAATCATTTGTTTTGTTGAAAAATGACAACGAAACTCTGCCAATTTCCAAAAACATCAAATCCGTCGCGGTTATCGGTGCGCTTGCCGATAATCAGCGAATTATGAACGGTTCGTGGGCAGGCGACGGGCGCGACGAAGATGCCGTTACGGTTTTGCAAGGCATCAAAAACAAACTCGGAAACAATGCAAAAATCAATTATGCGAAAGGTTGCGAAATAGCTTGCGAAAATTTCGACGATTTTCAAGACGCGGTAAATGCCGCAACAGATTCTGATTTTACGATTTTGGTAGTTGGCGAAGACGCGGGAATGAGTGGCGAAGCGTCGTCGCGCAGTTCGCTCGATTTGCCCGGCAAGCAACTCGATTTGGTCAAAGCGATTCACTCCATCGGCAAGCCTTACGCGGTTGTTCTGATGAACGGCAGACCTTTGACGATAAATTGGTTGGCGGAAATGTCGCCCGCGATTTTGGAAACGTGGTTTGCGGGAACAGAAGGCGGCAACGCGATTGCCGATACGCTTTTCGGCGACGCAAATCCGGGCGGAAAATTGCCTGTTACATTTCCCCGTAGCGTCGGACAAATTCCGATTTTTTACAATCACAGAAACACGGGCAGACCGTTTGAAGCCGAAAACAAATACACTTCAAAATATCTTGATATTCCGAACACGCCGCTTTATCCGTTTGGTTACGGCTTGAGTTATACAAAGTTTCGTATGCAAAATTTGCGTTTGAGCGCGAAGCAAATTCGCCCTGACGGTTCGTTAAATGTTATAGTTGACGTAGAAAATACGGGCAAAAAAACGGGCGATGAAGTCGTTCAACTTTACATCCGCGATATGGTGGCGAGTATTTCGCCGGTGGTTCGTGAATTAAAAGGTTTTCAAAGAATTACGTTGAAATCAGGCGAAAAGAAAACCGTTACTTTTACGCTCAAGCCCGAACATCTCGGCTTTTACAACGCGCAGATGAAATTTGTCGTCGAACCGGGAGATTTTAAAGTTTATGTCGGAGACAATTCACTTGACGGATTGGAAGGCGATTTTACTATAACCGGAAAATAAGTTTATGAATTTTCGATTACCTGAGAAAAACAGCTTACTGCGTTTGAGCTATTTTCTCACTTTGTTTTTGCTTTTGCTGTCGTTTGTCGGCAACAATTTTGCGACAGCGCAAAGTCGTCAAAGCAGAAAACAAAAGCCAAAGGTTTATCAGCTAACAGAAACCGACGAGGCTTTTTTAGAAGATTTAGAACATCGCGCTTTTCTTTATTTTTGGGAACAATCCGACGCGGAAACGGGTTTGACGCTTGACCGCGCACGAACTGACGGAAAGCCTTTACCAACAACGCATCCGAGTTATAATATTGCTAGTGTTGGCGCGGAAGGTTTCGGTTTGTCGGGTTTGTGCATTGCGGCAGATAATAATTGGGTAACATCTGTCGAAGCCAAAGAACGCGCCCGAAAATCGCTCGATTTTTTGCTCAATCGCGCACCGCATAAAAACGGTTGGTTTTATCATTGGTTGGACAAACAGACGGGCGAACGGCGTTGGAACAGCGAGATTTCTTCGATTGATACCACGCTTCTGCTTGGCGGAGTTTTAACCGTGCGGCAATGTTTTTCGGACGATAAAGAAATCGTTAAGTTAGCCACACAGATTTACGAAAGAGTTGATTTTCCGTGGATGTTGGCGGGAAGTTCAAATCTTTTTTCGCACGGCTGGAAGCCTGAAACGGGATTTTTAACGGCGCGTTGGAGAGATTACAGCGAACAGATGTTGTTGTATATTTTGGCAATCGGTTCGCCGACGCATTCGGTTTCGCCGAAAGTTTGGTATGCTTGGAAAAGAGAATGGCGCACATTTTACGGCTATCGTTATCTTGCCGCCGTTTCGCCGCTTTTTATTCACCAATATTCACACGCTTGGATTGATTTTCGCGGGAAACGTGAACGCCGTCGTCCATACACCGATTATTTTGAAAATTCGGTCAACGCAACTAAAGCGCAGAAAGCCTTTTTCCAGACTTTGACCAAACAATTTGCGGGCTATTCGGAAAACATTTGGGGCTTGACGGCTTCGGACAGTCAAAAAGGTTATATTGCTTGGGGCGCACCGCCGCGTGATGCGGCAATTGACGGAACAGTCGTGCCGTGTGCGCCCGCCGGTTCGCTGATGTTTATGCCGGAAATTACACTGCCCGCGCTTTTAGAAATGAAATCGCGGTTCGGAAAAACAATTTATGGAAATTATGGATTTGCCGACGCTTTTAATCCGAATAACGGTTGGGTAAATCAATATGTCATTGGCATTGATGTCGGCATTACGCTGTTGAGCGCGGAAAATTTGCGAACCAGAAAAAATTGGCAATGGTTTATGCAAAATCCTGAAATCCATCGGGCATTAAAGCGAATTTCTTTATATTAAATTTGTAAAAGTTTGGGATTATTGGTAAAACCAAACAAATATATTTTTCTAAAAATAATTATGGCGTTGCTCGAAATGAGGCAAATCACAAAGGAATTTCCGGGCGTAAAGGCTTTGGACGGTGTAACTTTCGATTTGCACGAAGGCGAATTTCACGCGCTGGTCGGCGAGAACGGCGCGGGCAAATCTACTTTGATGAAGGTTTTGTCGGGCGTTTATCCGTTCGGAACTTACGGCGGCGATATTGCTGTTGAAGGTGAAGTCAGACAGTTTCAAAACATACGCCAAGCCGAAGAAGCCGGAATCGCTATTATTTTTCAAGAATTATCGTTAGTAAAAGAATTAACCGTTGCCGAAAATATCTTTTTGGGAAAAGAACCGAATCGCTTCGGTGTCATAAATTGGGCGGAAATTTATCAAAAATCTTCGCAACTTTTAAAGGATTTGAATCTGCCGCTGAATCCGCGCACAAAGGTTGGAAATCTCGGCATCGGGCAACAACAACTCGTCGAAATTGCCAAAGCACTTTCCCAAAAAGCGAAAATTTTAGTTCTCGACGAACCGACTGCCGCGCTGACCGAATCGGAAGTTGAAACGCTTTTTACCATCCTTAAAGATTTGAAATCGCGCGGTGTCGGAATGATTTACATTTCGCACAAACTCGACGAAGTGTTTATGATGAGCGACCGAATCACGGTTTTGCGCGACGGAAAAACAGTCGGGACGGAAAATGCTTCGGCGTTGGATAAAAATAAGGTTATTGCCTTAATGGTCGGGCGTGAGGTCGGCGATATTTTCCCCCAAGCCTTGCACGAATTCGGCGAAACGGTTTTGGAAGTCAAAAATCTAGTTGCTTTTGACGCTGATAATCCGAACAAAAAGCTCGTTGATGATGTTTCTTTTTCCGTCAAAAAAGGCGAAGTCCTCGGCATTGCCGGATTGATGGGCGCAGGACGAAGCGAACTTTTGATGACGATTTTCGGCGCGTGGCAAGGCAAAAATTCGTGCAAGATTTTTGTCGAAGGAGAACAAACAAAAATAAATTCGCCTTTGGACGCGATAAAAAACGGCATCGGTTTTGTTACCGAAGACAGAAAGCGGTTCGGTTTAATTTTGGAACAGACGATTTTGGATAATTCGACGCTTGCCGGATTAAAACAAATTTCGGGCGCATTTTTGACCAATCTTTCGCGTGAAACTATTGCGACCAAAAAAGTTATGCAATCCTTGCATGTCAAAGCCAATTCGCCGATGACAATTGCAGGAACACTTTCGGGCGGAAATCAGCAAAAAGTCGTGTTGGGAAAATGGCTTTTGACCAATCCGAAAGTTTTGTTTTTAGACGAACCGACACGCGGCATTGATGTCGGCGCAAAGCAGGAAATCTATGCCGAAATCAACAAACTTGCCAAAGAAGGTTTGGCAATCGTTATGGTTTCGTCAGAATTGCCCGAAGTTTTGGGCTTGTCGGACCGAGTTTTAGTTCTGCACGAGGGCAAATTAACAGGCGAATTTTCACGCACCGAAGCTACACCTGAAAAAGTGATGGTCGCGGCGACGGGCGAATCGAAAGTAATGGTTTGACTGAAAAAGGGTAAAAGTGAAAAAGTTTTGTTGCTTTTCGCTACCGGCTTTTTTACATTTGCACATTTCCACTTTTTCACTTTTGATAGCAATAAGTGTTATTCAATGGTAAAATTTTCTTCAATACAGAAGTAAATTTTATGAATGTTTCATTAACATAAAGAACTTGAAAATTTTGTCGGCGAATTGGTTGCCAGTAGAATGTATTTTTCAGCAAGCGAAGTCGTGCGAGATGGTTTGCGGCTTTTGAAAGAACAAGAAGTATTAAAGAAAATGCGTATTAAAAAACTTCGAGCACACATTTTGCGAGGTTTTGAACAATCGCAAAACGGCGAATCGAAACCGCTTGATATTGAAGCGATAAAAATTCGGAAAAATAACGACAAATAAACTTGGAGGCAAGATGTGGCAAGAAAGAATTACGGTTGACCCGACTGTTTTGACAGGCAAGCCGGTGATAAAAAATACGAGATTGGCGGTTGAGTTTATTATTGAATTATTAGCAAACGAATGGACTGAAGCGGAAATTTTCCGCAATTATCCGGGCATTACGCACGAAGATATTGTGGCTTGCTTGCAATATGCAGGCGCAACTCTAAAAGCTGAAAAAGTTTATCCTTTGCACGTTCAATAATGCGAATTTTAGCCAATGAAAATTTCCCGAAAGATGCGGTTGACGCATTACGAGAACGCGGACACAATCTTTTTTGGGTGAGGGAAGAAAAACCCGGCATCGCTGACGTGGAAGTTTTACGAATTGCCTAAACCGAATGACGATTACTTATAACATTTGACAAAGATTTCGGTGAACTTGCTTTCAAACAACGGTTGAACACAGCAAAAATCGGCATAATTTTATTTCGCATTGTTCCGAAATCGGTAGCGCATATTGCAACTTTCGCCGTTACTGCACTCGAATCTCGTGATGATTGGCACGGACATTTTTCCGTTGTTGAAGAAAACCGAATTCGGATGACTGAACTGCCGGTGACTGATTTGGAATCAGACCAAATAAACTAAAAAGATGAGTGAAACAATAGAAAAAACGGGCTTTAAGATAGAAACTACATCGCTTCGGGCTTATACGATGCTTGGCGCGATGGTTTTGATTTGGCTTTTCTTTCAATGGCAGACGAACGGAGTCTTTCTAGATCCGCGCAATCTTTCCAATTTGTTGCTGCAGATGTCGGTTACGGGCATTTTGGCGGTTGGAATGTTGATGGTCATTGTTTCAGGAAACATTGACTTGTCAATTGGTTCGGTAATGGGACTTGCCGGCGGAATTGCGGCGATTTTGATCACTAATCAAGGTTACGGACTGCTTCCGGCGTTTGCGGTGGCGATTGCCGTTGCTGTTTTAATCGGCTTATTTCAAGGTTTTCTAACGGCTTATTTCAATATTCCGGCGTTTATCGTAACTTTGGGTGGATTATTGGCGTGGCGTGGCGCGATAAAAGGCATTTCTAATTCGGAAACCATACCAATTTCCGATGAAACCTTCAAGCTAATCGGACAAGGCAATATGACACCGATTTCGGGTTGGATTTTGGCAGCAATCGGTATTGCGTTTTTGCTATTTTTGGTTTATCGCCGTGTTCAATCACAGAAAACTTACGGACTCGGCGAAGCAACTCTCGGCGGCGAACTACTCAAAGCAATTTTGCCGATTGCAGTGATTATCGGCTTTATTTCTGTAATGAATAAGGCGGGCGGTGTTCCGCTTCCGGTGATGATTTTTCTCGTCGTCGCGCTAATCGGGACTTTTATTACCAATTCGACAACATTTGGGCGTTATCTTTATGCTATCGGCGGCAACGCAGATGCGGCGCGACTTTCGGGCATTAACACAAAATTGAATATTTTGAAAGTTTATGCTCTGCTTGGTTTTCTGATTGGTGTAGCGGCGATAATTTTCACGGCACGACAAGGAAATGCCTTGCCGAATGCCGGAGTTTTGAAGGAATTGGACGCGATTGCGGCGTGCGTTATCGGCGGCGCAAGTTTGATGGGCGGACGCGGCACGATTTTCGGCGCGTGTCTGGGCGCGTTGATTATGGCAAGTTTGGACAACGGAATGTCGCTTCTTAACGTGCGGGACTTTATGCAGGAACTAATCAAAGGTTCGATTTTGGTTGCCGCCGTCGGAGTTGATATGATTGGTAAGAAATCTTAAATTCAGAGAAGATATTCAACCGCGAAATACGCGAAAAGCGAGAAAAAAATCTATTTGATTTTTCGTATATTTCACGGTTAAAAAACAAAAAGGAGATACTCTTTAATGCGATTAAAACTTTTAGTATTTTTGGCTTTTGCCATTCTGCTTTCGGCTTGTGTGCAAGCACCGCAAAACACAAGTAATACGGCGCAAACAAACGCGCCGAAAGACCCGAATAAAAAAATCAAAATCGGTTTTTCGATGGCGACGGTCAAAGAGGAACGCTGGCAACGCGACCACGACGCTTTCGAGGCGCATTGCAAACAAATGAACGTCGAATGTCTTGTTCCGGTTGCCGACAACAAAGCCGATAAACAGGCAAACGATGTCGAAAATCTTCTGACACAAGGCATTGATGTTTTGGTTATTGCGCCGCAAGACGCAACGCAAGCGGCGACTTTGGTTGAAAAAGCAAAAGCAAAAGGTGTTCCGGTTATCAGCTATGACCGCTTGATAAATTCCGACAAAATAGACCTTTATATTTCGCATCAAGTTCCGGTTATCGGTAAAAAAATCGCTGATTACGCACTTAAAAATGCACCGGAAGGAAATTATGTGATGGTTTATGGTTCCTCAACCGACAACAACGCCGTGATTATGAAAAAAGAGCAACTCGCCGTTTTGCAACCGGCACTTGACAGCGGAAAAATCAAAATCGTTGCCGACCAATTTATCACCGATTGGAATCCCGACGAAGCCTTAAAAATGGCGGAAAATAATTTGACGCAATACAATGACAATATCAAAGCGTTTGTCGTTTCCAACGACGGAATGGCTGGCGGTGTCGTTTCCGCGCTCGAAAAACGCGGGTTGGCAGGTAAAATTCTCGTTACCGGACAAGACGCGCAAAAAGACGCTTTGCAACGTATTGCCGAAGGTAAGCAAACGATGACAGTCTATAAACCGATTATTCCACTGGCAAATGCCGCCGTTGAAGCCGCTATCAAGTTGGCTAAAAAAGAACCTTTGGCGGACGCAAAACCTTTTACGAATGACAATATCAAAAAGGATATTCAAGCGATTTTGTTGGAAGTTCAGGTGGTTGATAAAAATAATTTGATGGATACGGTTATCAAAGACGGTTACGCTTCTTACGATGAAGTTTATAAAAATGTGCCGGCTGATAAGCGTCCGCCGAAACCATAGAAATTCTTGAGTTTGTATTAAAACTTTTTGTCCACGAATTGACGCGAATTTTTGAATAGACCTCTTGCGAAATTAAATTTTGAGAGCTTTGAGTTCAAAGTTGTAGATGCCTGAAATCAGATTAAATCTGAGTCCGAGTCGTCTCCTCCGATTGCGGTAACGCTCT
>JANOXW010000254.1:0-2165 GCA_031418635.1 Acidobacteriota bacterium | reverse complement strand
TCGTGTTTTTATGAAAGTTTTATAATAAACTCTGCGTCTCCGCGTCTCTGCGGTTTAAATTACTTCCTGATTTGCCCGTCGCCGTAAACGAACCATTTGTTCGTCAAAAGATGTTCCGCGCCGAGCGGTCCGCGAAAGTGTAATTTCTGCGTCGAAATGGCGATTTCCGCGCCTAAACCGAATTCGCCGCCGTCGGTAAATCTGACGGAAGCGTTTTTGTAGACCGCCGCGCAATCAACTTCATTCAAAAATCGTTCGGCATTTTCGGCATTGTTTGTGATAATTACTGCCGAATGTCCGCCTGAATATTTATTGATTTTTTCGATGGCTTCGTCAATGTCGGCAACCTGCGCGACGACCGTCTTTGCTGACAGAAATTCCTCAAACCAAGTTTCTTCATCATCAAACAACGTAACGGAAGAATTTACATTATGAACTTTATCATCGCCGAAAACTTCGATATTTTTGTCGTGCAAAGCCTCAATGATTCGATTGATTTTTTTATCTAAATCAGGAAGTTTTTCGTCAATCAAAACTTTATCAAGCGCATTGCAAACGCTCAGACGCGATTTGCCGTCTAAAACGATTTCCAAAGCCATTTCAAAATCGGCTTCGCTGTCAATATACGCGAAATTATTGCCGCGTCCGCTGACGATGACGGGCGATTTGGAATTTTTCAGCACAAAATCAATCAGCGTTTCGCCGCCGCGAGGAATAACGACATCGAATTTTTCCGCTTCACCGCAAATCAGTTTTTGCGTTTCTTCGCGCGAAATGTCGAGATATTTGACAAAGTTTTTGTCCGCGCCGTTTTCTTCCAACGCTTTTTGCCACAGATTTGCAAGACAAAGATTCGTATTTCGCGCTTCTTTGCCGCCTTTCAGCAATATTTTATTTCCCGCTTTGAGCGCGATAATCGCGGCTTCAATGGAAACGTCGGGACGCGCTTCGTAAATAATCAAAATAGTGCCAAATGGAACGGTGCGATTTTCGATTTTTAATCCGTTTTGCCGCGTATGCGAAGAAATTATTTTGCCGACCGGATTTTTGGCATCAATCACACTTTTGACCGACGCAATCATTTTATCAACCTTTGTTTCGTCAACTTTTAAACGGTCAAAAATTACCGCGTCATCTTTTGAACAATCGGCAACATCTATTTTGTTTGCATCAATTATGTCTTGCTTATGTTCGCCGAGAAGTTTCGCCAGAGATTTTAAAATAGCGTTGATTGATTGTTCATTTATCATTCGTTATAAAATTAAATCGGTTGCCAGAGTTCGATTTTATTACCTTCGATGTCCAAAATCCAACCGAATTTGCCGTAATCGCCGTCTTCAGTTTCGTCAAAAACGTGAACGCCTTCTTCGCGTAAAACTTTTAATAATTCATCGAGATTTTCGACACGCAGGTTTATCATAAACTCTTTGGCAGAAGGCTCAAAATACGTTGTATCCGCACCAAAAAGCGAAAATGCCATCCAACCTTTTTCGCGTTCCTGAAACTGTAAATCCGCATAAATCTTTCCACCAAAATCAATGCCTAGATGTTTTTCATACCAAGCCGCAAGTTCTTTCGGATTGTTTGCCTTGAAAAATATACCGCCGATGCCTGTTACTCTTTTCATGGTTTTATTAAATTTTACGTTGCTATTTACTTAATTGAAGCCTGTGTGTAATTCACATTAAGCGAAAAACCTTCGGAATAAGTGAAAAGTGAAAGGTCATAAGTAAGAGGTGGTTTTCGAGTGTCGGGAATTTTTCAACTTATCATCTCTCACCTCTCACTTATTCCGAATGGTAAAATGTTGTAAAATAAAGTCTTTAATTACGCACAGGCTTCACTTAATTGGTCGTAATCGGCAAATTACCGCTGACGAGATCGGTGAATTTATCATTTTTGGAATTCGCCTGATAAACGTAAAGTTCGCGTCGCCGACTAAAATCTTCAAACATCTCGTCATAAAAAGAAAATAATCGGTCGGTGGAAATTTCCCATGTGTATTGTTTGGTTGTTTGCAATGCCGCCACGACTTTTTCA
Source organism: Acidobacteriota bacterium (assembly GCA_031418635.1). GTDB lineage: Bacteria > Acidobacteriota > Blastocatellia > Pyrinomonadales > Pyrinomonadaceae. Next base: position 125 of record JANOXW010000254.1, on the reverse strand, counting down.
CGACATCTTTCCGGCGCGGAAAAAATCTTTTGAATTTCCCTGACAAAATTTTCTGCCAAAGGCTCAACCAACCAAGCATTTTCGCCTGTCGCGTAAGAAAGAATGCCGCCGGAATTCGGAGCAAC
>JANOXW010000253.1:0-2149 GCA_031418635.1 Acidobacteriota bacterium | reverse complement strand
TAAATAAATCAAAGACAGTTGGCTTAAGGTTTCAGGTTCAAGGGAATATCCAAAATCCTGAACCTGAAACCTTGAACCTTTGAACCTAAAAAAAAACTATGAAAAACCAAAATCGTCGTGAATTTCTAAAAGCGGGCGCATTAGGCGTTTCCGCCGTAACTTTGATGAAAACTGTCAAAGCTGAAAATGTAAATTCATTTCAGCAAAATACTGATCTTGAAGAGATAACCGTTAGCGAATTGCAAGCGAAAATGAAGTCGGGCGAACTTTCCGCAAAAACTATCGTGGAAAAATATCTTGCCCGAATCAAAGCGACTGACGGCAAATTAAATTCCGTTATCGAAATAAATCCCGACGCTTTGCGAATCGCCGAAGAACTCGACAATGAGCGCAAAAATGGCAAGTTGCGCGGCAGTTTGCACGGCATTCCCGTCTTGATAAAAGACAATATTGATACTGCTGACAAGATGAAAACAACGGCGGGAAGTCTGGCATTGATGGATGCGCCGACACCGAAACAAGATGCGTTTATCGTGTCGCAATTGAGAAAATCGGGCGCGATTATTCTTGGCAAAACCAACTTGAGCGAATGGGCAAATTTTCGCTCAAGCGATTCGTCAAGCGGTTGGTCGGGACGCGGCGGACAAACGCGAAATCCATATATTTTAGACCGAACACCGTGCGGTTCGAGTTCAGGTTCGGGCGCGGCAATCGCGGCAAATCTCGCGGCAATCGCCATCGGCACGGAAACCGATGGTTCGGTCGTCTGCCCGTCGTCAATCAACGGCATTGTCGGTATCAAACCGACGCTCGGCTTAGTTTCACGAAGCGGAATTATCCCGATTGCCCATTCGCAAGACACGGCAGGACCGATGTGCCGCACCGTTACAGATGCGGCAATTCTTTTGAGCGTGATGGTCGGCACGGACAAAGACGATTCGATTACTTCACAAGCCTCAAAAGGCGCAAAAGATTACACGCGATTTCTAAAAAAAGACGGCTTGAAAGGCAAAAAAATCGGTGTCATGCGGCAATATTTCGGGCGCAATGAACGAGTTGACAAAGTGATGGAAGCACAACTTCAAATCCTAAAAAACAGCGGCGCAGAAGTTGTTGATGTTGACTTCCCGACCTTCGGAAAATTCGGCGACGCAGAATTTGAGGTTTTGCTCTATGAATTTAAAGCCGATTTGAACAAATATCTCCAAAATCGCGGCGGAAATCATAAAACTCTCGCCGACTTAATCAAATTCAACGAAGCCAACAAAGATAAAGAAATGCCGTATTTCGGGCAAGATATTTTCATCAAAGCCGAAGAAAAAGGCGACCTCGAAACCCGCGCTTATCGCCTTGCTTTACTGCAAAGCAAAGTCTTGACGCAAGACCAAGGAATTGACGCGGTAATGGACAAAAACAAACTCAATGCTATCGTCGCGCCGTCAAACGCGCCGCCGTGGTTAATTGATTTAGTTAATGGTGATTCGCCGACAAATTATGTCGGAAGTTCAAGCCTTGCAGCAATTTCAGGCTATCCGAACATCACCGTTCCTGCCGCGTTTATCAACGAATTGCCAATCGGCATTTCATTCTTCGGACGCGCCTTTAGCGAACCTGTTTTAATCGAAATTGCCTACGCCTTCGAGCAAACGACAAAAGCGCGAAAAACCCCGAAATTTATACCGACATATACGGCTTTTTCATAAATGTCGTCGTCTAAAAAAGCAGTTCGTCAAAACTTATCCATCATTGCTCCCCATTTGCGCTCTTTTTGCTTTACCTCACCCGACGCTTTTATTCTGTTGACAAGTTTGTGTAATAAGTTGATTTTCTGTTTTTATGAGAAAGCTCTAATTGACCAATAACCAATCGTGAAAATTTCTGCTGTCATCATTGCTTTCAACGAAGAAAAAAATATTGCCCAAGCTATCGAATCGGTGGCTTGGGCTGATGAAATTTTGGTTGTTGATTCGGAAAGCACCGACCAAACTCGTCAAATTGCCGAATCTTTGCGAGCAAAAGTTTTAATCCAAAGTTGGCTTGGATTTGCCGCGCAAAAACAGTTTGCGGTTGACAATGCTTTGCACGATTGGGTTTTTAGCCTTGATGCCGATGAGCGTGTTACGCCAGAGTTGGCGCAGGAAATTCAGGC
>JANOXW010000252.1:0-2686 GCA_031418635.1 Acidobacteriota bacterium | reverse complement strand
GAGCTAATTGTTCAAGCCAAGCGAAAGTTTTAAAGTGAAAAGGTGGAAAAGTGAAAATGTGAAAAAGTTTGATTATGAGAGTCAATAAAACTTTTTAACCATTTCACTTTAGAAATAGAATCAGATACCGAGTTGAAATTCACGGTTATAGCTCGAATTAAAAGTAAAGAAGGCGAACCGGAAACGAAAGTGCGCGGCGTTCCGAAGTTTGTCGCCGCCGTTGACAGACGAATCGGCAAAGTCGCATTAGCCGCGCTAAAGGCGTAAAGCGTGTTGTTGACCGATTGCACATTTGAACGGTTAAAGATGTTGAAGCCTTCGGCGAAAAGCGACAGACGATAGCGTTCGCCGAACCGAATAATTCTGCCAACGCGCATATCAATCTGATAAGTCGCCGGAGTCGAAAACTGATTTCTTTCCGTTCCCGGCACGCGGTCGGTCGAGGTAATGCCGTCAGCGTTCGGGTCGCCCGAAACTAATGCCGAATACGCCAACCCTGATTGTGCCGTGAAAATTCCGGTCAAAACATAATCGCTCAACAGCGCACGAACAAATTTATTTTCGCTGTATTTGAAAGTGCCTGTTTCATAAACCGGACTGAAAATAAAGCGATGCCGCACGTCTAAATCGGAGCGTCCGTATTCACCAGATAAATCGAATTGATTTTGCGCGATTTTCGCATCGTCGCCGCCGCCCGGCACAACCGATGTTTGGTCGGGTTTATTGTCTTTGGCGTTCGATAAAGTGTAGCTCGTGTTAAATTGCCAACGATTTGAGAAACGGCGGTTGAGTTCAAACGATAAACCGTGATAAAGAGATCTTGCCGTGCTTTCAAACAGGCTGATACGCTGAAATGTCGGAATCAAACGCGGACTCGAAAATCTTTGGAAAGTAAATGTTTCGCCGGTCGCTACTGTTCCGTTAAAAACCGCCACCGTCGTTGAAACCGGCGCGGACAGATTGGCGTTGCGTGTGCGCGTTAAATCTTGTCCTTTGAAAAGTGTGTATTGCACCGAAAACGTCGTGTTTTTGAATATCTCGCGCTCAAACTGCAAGCGGGCTTGTTGTGTGAACGGTTGTTTGTAGTTTTGGCTGAATAAATAAAGATTTATCGGAGCGAGCGTCGCGCCGGTTGGTGGTGCGGCGAAAACATTCGGATATGTCGGACATAAAGTAGGCGAAGTTACGCAATTGATGTCAAGAGCGATAACTTGAATACCATTTTGCGAGTGCGCCGTGCCAGTCAGGATAGATGGTGTGCGGGCGTAAAAAAGTCCGTAACCGCCACGAATCACTGTTTTTTTGTCGAAGGAATATGCAAAACCGATGCGCGGAGCAAAATTGTTTCTGTCTTTCGGTTGAAAACTTGTGTCAAAACCCGCCGCCAACAATGCCGCATTCGGATTTTGAATCGGCGGTTGGGCAATCGCTTGAAAGTCATAGCGCAAGCCGAGATTGAGCGTTAGTTTTGGAATCACACGCCAATCGTCCTGCACAAAAAATCCATATTCCGAGCTATTCGGATGCGTCGTCCCGCCGGTTGTTCCCGCGCCGGCAAAACTTTGGCGGTAGCGTGAAGGAACAAGATTGGCTAAATTAGTATAACTCGTAAAAGTATATGAACCGCCGAAAAGTCCGGGAAAGAAATTGAAAATGCGATCAAACAATAAATCCGCGCCGTATTTGATAGTGTGATTGCCCGCAATATAAGTTTGATTGTCAATAAATTGGTAGCGGTTGATAGTGGTTTCGCGCGGGCTGAAATTGTTGCGCCCGAAGTTGAAAGTTCCATCATTGATGCCGCCCGCGTTTGCTGTTACAGCAACTTCCGGGTCGTTTGAATTTGCCAATCCCGGTTCTCTGTCGCGTGAATATTGAAAACGAAACTCGTTGAAATATGTTGCCGAAAGCGTCGAAGTCCAACTTGTCGAAATAGTTGAAGTTTTGACAAGACTGTTTCCCGTATGTTCCGCCGCACTCAAAGTGCCGGAATTTTCCAAATTTGTGCCGGTAAAATTCTGCTGATTAAACCGCACCCAAACCTGATTTTTTTCGTTGATGTTGAAATCGGTTTTAATCAAATAAGTGTCTTGTTGACGATTGATATTGTAAGAAACAACTCTCGGTCCGAGCAAAGCCTGAACGCTTGCCGGAGCAAACGGCAAGGAGCGCACGACCACCGGATTAGGCAAATTCGAGCGTTGACCTTCATACGCGCCGAAGAAAAAGATTTTATCTCGCCGAATTGGTCCGCCGAAGGTGCCACCGAATTGATTGATTTGTCCAACCGGGCGCGGACGATTTGCCGCGACAAGAATCGGACTCCGGGCGTTGAGCGATTCGTCGCGGAAATACTCAAATGCGCTGCCGGTAAATCTGTTCGTTCCCGATTTTGTAACGACGTTGATGACTGCACCGGCGGCTCGTCCAAATTCCGCCGAAAAACCGTTTTGATTGACTTGAAATTCCTTCACGGTATCAATCGAAAATTGTGACGGCGCACGCCCCGAACCGGTGCGCCCGGAAGATTGTCCGAAAAATGTGTTGTCGCTACTCGTGCCGTCAATTTGCAAACTGTTGAGCGTTCCTTTCTGACCGCCGACTGCTAAATCGCCGCTTCTCGTCGGGTCGCGGACGATGCCGGGCGTTAAGGTAACGAAATCCAAAAAGTTGCGCCCGTTGGTCG
>JANOXW010000251.1:0-2512 GCA_031418635.1 Acidobacteriota bacterium | reverse complement strand
TAAACTTTTCCATTCGCTCGCCGTGCCGTTTCCGCCAATCGTTAATTTATCATCACGCAAACGCCCAACCATATCCATATTTATCATCGCCACGGTTTTTTCGAGCGGGAAAACGGGATTGTTGACATAAAATTTCGAGCCTAAAAGTCCTTCCTCCTCGCCGCCGAACGCGATAAAAATCAATGTGCGTTTGTTATTTTTCTCTTTGGCAAATTGCCGCGCAAGTTCGAGCATTGCCGCCACGCCCGAAGCGTTGTCGTCTGCGCCGTGATGAATTTCGGTGGAATTTATCGCTAAACTTCCTTGTCCGCCGTGTCCGAGATGGTCGTAATGCGCTCCGATAATGATTGCTTCGTTTTTGAGTTGCGCGTCTTTTCCTTCCAAAATTCCGATAACATTATAGGCAACCGCTTGTTTTTTGACGAGATTTATTTTGAAACTAACGACTGGTTGCGTATCACGAAAACCGACTTTGATATTCAACGCCGAATCTTTTTTCATCGCCGTTAAATCTTCCGCTGTTTTCAAATCTTTTTCGCTTACGCCGAGAATTTTTTGCGTCGTGTTGCGCGAGATAACGAATGTCGGCAAAGCCGCTTCGCCAAGCGATTGATCATATTTAAATTGAGCGAGTCGGTCATCGCTTAACTTTGCTTCACGTGAAATCAAAAGCAATCCGACTGCGCCTTTTTCTTTGGCAATCAACGCTTTTGCCCGCGCATCAAAACGCACAAACGGAGAAATCGGACTGTTTTCTGGTGTGCCGTCAAATGCTAAAACCACTTTGCCTTTAACATCCAAATCTGCGTAATCGTCAAATTTCAGTTCGCCCGAAACGATGCCGTAGCCGACGAAAACAACCGACGCATTAACAACTTCGGCATTTGGCGAAAATTCGACAGTTTTGACGGACAGCGCATCTTCTATTTTTGTTTCTTGTTTCAGACTCAACTTAAATTCATTGCCCGTTTGCGCTGTTTCAACGCCGGTAACAAAAGGAAAAATTTGCAAATAATTCTTACTTGTTTTACCTTTTTCAGTTGTTTGCGAAACGCCGGCGGTGAGTTTGTTGTTGGCAAAAATATTCGCCACATAACCAACGGCATTGGTCGCGCCCGTTTCGCCCGTGCGTCTGCCTTCAAGCCCGTCGGAAGCCAAATACGCAACGTGCGTGCGAAGATTTTGTTCGGTTAAATCAGCCTTCTGCGCTTTTTGCGCGGCAACGCTGAAAACGAGCGATATTAAAAGAAGAAAACTTAAAAAATGCCTTTTCATAATTCTCAATGTTAGTTCTAAAGTTAGCGATAGCGGGCGCAGAGCAACCCTTCCAAACCTGTTAATGCCTGCGGCTTGAATAATAAAATGCCAATATTTTCAAGCCACAGTAGAACAAGACTAGGGCTTAGTCAAAGTCGAGTATTTTCGATTGTGGAGTGCAATTTTATAAATGCCTCAGAAAGTCTTTTTAAGAATAGTGTTGATTTTTCAATGTGTCACACTTGAAACTTAGCTTTACGAGCGAAAATGAATAAGCCCTAAGAACAAGACAAGTTACAACTAATTTCAGGTCAGGAAGGGTTGCTCTGCGCCCGCCGTTCCGCCAACTTTTTATTCAACCCAATCTGCAATAAAAACATTCGTATCGCCTTGTTTCGCAGCGTTTCTGTTTGAAGCGAAAACCAATTTTTTGCCGTCGGGCGAGAACATCGGAAAACCGTCGAAAGATTCGTTGTAAGTAACTCTTTCGAGTCCTGTGCCATCAATATTTATCATCGCCAAATCGAAATTGCGTTTTCTCGCGTCGGTGGCAAAATAGTTTGTGCAGAAGATAATGCGCTTGCCGTCGGGCGTGAAAAACGGCGCGAAACTTGCGGCGTTTAGCTTTGTAATTTGGCGTTTGTTGCTTCCGTCGGCGTTCATCGTCCAAACTTCAAAGATCGTCGGAACAATTAGATGTTGCGCTAAAAGTTCTTTATCGCGTTTGACAAGAGCTTCGTCGGTCGGATGCGAACCGCGATAGACAACCATTTTATTGTTAGGCGAGAAAAATGCGCCGCCGTCGTAGCCCGGTTCGTTGGTCAGACGCTTGACGTTTTTACCGTTGGTGTCCATCGAATAAAGTTCCAAATCGCCGTCGCGTTGCGATGTGAAAATAATTTTTTTGCCGTTGGGCGAAATCGTCGCTTCCGCATCGTAACCAGGCGAATTTGTTAATTTTTTAGTGTCTTTGCCGTCAGGCGTTGAAGTATAGATTTCGTAATCGGGATAAATTGCCCAAACATAACCTTTTGAAAAATCTGGATTCGGCGGGCATTCTCTTGCGCCACCAAAGGTCGAAGCGTAAAGCACTTTTTTTTTGTTTTTGAAAAAATAAGAACAAGTAGTGCGTCCTTCGCCGTTTGATACCATTTTCACATTTGAGCCGTCAATATTCATCTTATAAATTTGGTCGCAACCGTGATCGTCGCGCTTTGATTGAAAAATCAACTGCTTGCCATCAAACGAAAAATAC
>JANOXW010000250.1:0-9233 GCA_031418635.1 Acidobacteriota bacterium | reverse complement strand
ACTCAACGAACTCTAAAAGATGAACATACAATCGCCGTAACTATAAAACCGATAATTTGATTCGACGGCGTGTTTGTAGGCTTTCATTATAAATTCATAACCGCCAAAGGTCGAAACCAAAACGAGCAGTGAACTTTGCGGAAGATGAAAATTTGTCAAAAGTCCGTTGATTACTTGGAATTTATAATCAGGCGTAATCGTCAAATCAGCCAATCTTTTTCCAGCCAAGATTTTGCCGTTTTCATCAATCGAATATTCCAAAGCTCGCGTCGTCGTTGTGCCGACGGCGATAATTCGTCTGTTTTCGGCTTTAGCTTTGTTCAAAATTTCTGCTGTTTCGTTTGAAATTTCGCACAATTCGGGCAAAACTTTGTGTTCCGACAAATCGGAAACGCGCACGGGTTCAAAAGTTCCGTAACCGACGTGCAGAGTTATTTCCGTAACGCACACGCCGAGATTTTTGATTTCATCCAAGATTTGCGGTGTAAAATGAAGTCCGGCGGTTGGCGCGGCAATTGCTCCACGCTTTTTGGCAAAAACGGTTTGATAACGCTCGCGGTCTTTGTCCAAATTGTTGTTTTCGCGTTTAATATATGGAGGCAAAGGTGTCTGTCCGATTTTGTCTAAAATCTCGTTAAAATCTCGGTCGCTTTCAAATTTCACTATAACGCGACCTGCGTCGTTTTTTTCTAATACTTCCGCTGTCAGGTTTTCGCCAAAAAATATTTTCTTACCCGCGCTCAACCTTCGTGCCGGACGTGCCAAGGTTTCCCACGTTTGATTTTCAACTTCGCTAACTAAAAAAAGTTCGACCTTCGCGCCTGTTTCGCTCTTTCCAAAAAGTCTTGCAGGAAAAACCTTTGTGTTGTTGAGAACGATGACATCATCTTTTTTCAGAAATTTTGGGAAGTTATAAAACTGCTCGTCCTCAGAAGATTTGTCAGCCCGATTAACAACCAACATCCGCGAGTTTTCGCGCTTTTCTAAAGGATTTTGGGCAATAAGTTCGTCAGGCAGTTCATAATTAAAATCGGAAATCAACATAACTCTGAACACTTTTATTTAATCTGCTCAGGTTGCGGAATTTCGATTACCAAAGGTTGTTTCTTTTTTGTTAAGTCAGTTATTGATTCAGCGGAAGCCGTGAGTTCGATTTTTGAAGAAAGAACGCGCGAAATTCTTTTCGGCAGAAGCATCGGCGCAATATTCGCAATCGAATCAGCCAACGCCGCAATATCGCCGCCGCCCGACCAATGTTCGCGGATAATTCTTTCATCAGTGCGATTGACCAAACGCAGCAAAGTCAGCGCAACCAAATATAAATCGTCAACTTGTCCGATAAACGGAAAAACATCGGGAATGAAATCAAGTGGCACGATGACATAGACAAGTGCCGCCGCAAAAAGTGCTTTATCGGCTGTCGGAACGCGGCTGTCGGTTAAAAGCCTGCCCAAAAGTTTCACCATATTCGGCAAAAACATTAAGAAACTTGTCATCCTGTCTTTTAATTGCGATTTTTCTTTGCGCGTCGGTTTCTGAATTTTTGCCATCTGTGGTTTTGTCATTTTACTCGCTCCCTTTTGTTATTTTACTCAGTCTAAGAAATATCACGCATTTGAGCAAGTTTTAAATCAAAAAGTTGTCTGCTAAATGTGTTTATATTGGTTTTAAATATTTCAAAATTCGGATTTTAAGCCAAATAAAAAACGCCGTTTTCTGTTGGAGAGAACAGCGTTTTTTATTTTGAATGCAAGAAAGACTTACTTAGCTAAATCCATCGGATAACCGGCATTTTTCCAAGCCGCCGTTCCGCCAAGTAGAGCATACGCTTTGGTGTAACCTTTATCTTTTAATGTCTGTACCAAACTGGCACTTGTGTGTTCGCTTGGTCAGGAACAATAGGCGATGATTTTCTTGTCTTTGGAAAGTTCCTTAAAGCGTGTTTCGGGTGAACCAAGCGGAATGTTTATCGCGTCTTTGATATGTTCTATTTTGTAAGCGTCTTCGGCTCTGGTATCAACAAAAATCGCATCTTTTTTATCGAAATCCGCTTTCGCTTCTTCCAAACTGATGCGCGGAGCATTGTCAGTTGGCGGAGCATTGTCAGTTGGCACCGAACCGGGCGCGGTATTAGCCGGTGTTACGGTAACAGCCGGAACTTGGTTTACAGTTTCCGAATTACTTGCTACCGATGCCTTTTGGCAAGCAGTGAACAATCCGATTACGAAAACTGCGATTATTAAAATTGTTGTTTTATAGCGCATTTTTACCTCTAAATTATTTATTAGTATATTGTTGATCAAAACAAAATTAGTGATTAACAATCTACGGCGTTCATTAACTATTATCTATTGTCGGCTGTCCGTTGGCAACCTGTGTCGGATATTTTCCGTTCCAACAGGCGACACACGACGAGTTTTCTTCAAATCCAATCGCGGTGAGCATTCCTTCCATCGAAAGATAACCAAGCGAGTCGGCTTCGATGTAGCGGCAAACTTCGGCGACGGACATTTGCGCGGCGATTAAATCGGCTTTGCGTGGTGTATCAACACCATAATAACAAGGCGAAACCGTCGGCGGACAACTAATCCGCAGATGAACTTCCTTCGCGCCTACTTCGCGCACCATTTCGACAATTTTTTTCGAGGTCGTGCCGCGAACAATCGAATCATCAACCAAAACAACCCGCCTGCCTTCGATTAAATCACGAATCGGATTGAGTTTTAGCCTCACGCCGAATGAGCGAATTGATTGCGAAGGTTCGATAAACGTGCGTCCAACGTAATGATTGCGAATGATTGCCTGCCGATAATTGATGCCCGACTGTCGCGCATAACCGATTGCCGCCGCGACACCCGAATCAGGCACAGGCACAATCAAATCGGCTTCCGCCGGATGTTCGATAGCCAATTGTTTGCCCATTTGATGGCGCGATTGATTGACCGATTTGCCAAAAATCAGCGAATCAGGACGCGAAAAATAAACATGCTCAAAGGTGCAAACTGAGCGCGGTTTTTCAGCAAACGGAGAAAAAGAATGCAGTCCGTTTTCGTCAATGACGAGCATTTCACCCGCCTCAATCTCGCGGATATATTGCGCGTCAATCAAATCAAACGCGCAGGTTTCCGACGCGACCACCCACGCATCTTTTAATTTTCCTAAATTTAACGGACGAAAACCACGCGGATCGCGCACGGCAATCAGAGATTTCGGTGTTAAAAAAAGCAATGAAAACGCGCCTTCGGTTTCCTTCAAAACTTTAGCGGCGGCTTCGATTGCGTCTTTCGCGGTGGTGCGGGCAATGCCGTGCAAAATAGTTTCGGTGTCTGATGTCGAAGAAAAAATCGCGCCCGCTTTTTCTAATTCTTCGCGTTTCTGATTGGCAAACGGCAGATTTCCATTGTGGCAAACGGCAATTTTCCCGTGTTGACAAGTAACCGAAAACGGTTGAACTTCCTTAATCGTGTTTTTTCCCGCTGTCGAATAGCGCGTATGTCCGATAGCACTTGCGCCTTTCAAGGTTTTCAAAACTTCCTTGTCCAAAACGTCGGCGACAAGTCCCATCGCACGAAATTGATAAAGTTCCGCGCCGTCCGACGATACAATCCCACATGCTTCCTGTCCGCGATGCTGCAACGCAAAAAGTCCGAGTTGCGTCAACGTCGAGGCTTCATCGTGTCCGAAAACTCCGAAAACTCCGCATTCTTCCTTAAATTTGTCTAGCAGAAACTTCATTAATTATATTCTGCCACAGAGTTGAGGGAAAACAGAACGGTGTAAAATGTTCGGGTAGATTTTGAAGGTTTAGCAGCATTTGTGTCAAAACAATTTATATTTTATGGAAAAAGTTAAACAGTTCTGAGTTTGATCAATCTTTCCGCTGCGGCTTCTAAAGTTTCGTCTTTCTTGCAGAAACAAAATCGGACTTGTTGTGCGCCGAGTTTTGCGTCGTGATAAAACGATGAACCCGGAACAACGGCGACACCGATTTCTTGAATCAAAAATCGCGTAAATTCGATGTCATTTTTGAAGCCGAAATCTGAAATGTCGGTCATCACATAATACGCGCCTTCGGGCGCATCGCATTTGAAACCCGCATTTTGCAACACAGGCACAATAAAATCGCGTTTTCGCTGATATTCCTTTTGCAATTCGTCGTAATAACTCGGTGGCAAACTCAAGGCAAACGCGCCGGCGTGTTGCAGCGGATTTGCCGCGCCGACGGTTAAAAAGTCGTGAACTTTACGAATCGCACCCGTAATATCAGGCGGCGCGATGCAGTAACCGACGCGCCAACCCGTAACCGAATAAGTTTTGGAAAGGGAATTGACGACCACCGTTCTTTCTCTCATTCCGTCAATCTGCGCCATCGAAATATGACTTGGATTTTGGATTTTGGATTTTGGATTTTGGATTGTTTGAGGTGTCAGCGATTGATTATCGTTCTTCAATCCAAAATCCAAAATCGGCAATCCAAAATCATAGATAATGTGTTCGTAGATTTCGTCGGTGAAGCAAATCGCGTCAAATTCTTTGCACAAATCGGCGATAAATTCCATCTCTTCCATTGTGAAAACTTTGCCTGTCGGATTGTTCGGATTACAGACAATTATCGCTTTCGTTTTTTCATTAAACGCGGCGCGGAGTTCGTCTTTTTCAAATTGCCAACCGTTTTCGGTTGAGCGCAGCGGAACGTGAACGGGTTTTGCGTCCGACAAAATCGCGTCGGGCGCGTAGTTTTCATAGAACGGCTCAAACACGATAACCTCTTCGCCCGCGTCAACCGTTGCCATCATTCCCGCAATCATTCCTTCGGTCGAACCGCACGTTACGGTTATTTCGGTTTCAGGATTTACGTCTAAACCGAGAAACCATTTAGTTTTTTCCGCAATCGCATCCCGAAACGATTTCACGCCCCAAGTTATCGCATATTGATTATGGTCGGCGGCAATCGCTTCTTGCGCCACGCGCTTGATGTCGGCGGGCGCAGCAAAATCGGGAAAACCTTGCCCAAGATTAACCGCATTATATTTCGCCGCTTCCCGCGACATCTCGCGGATAACCGATTCGGTAAAACTCGACGCTTTTCGGGATATTCGATTTTTGGTTTGCTTTGTTTGTGTCATTGATAACTTGGATATTTAAGACTAATAATTTTTACTTCAAAATTCCCGTTGTCATTCGTGTAAAAAGGTTTTATTCTTATTTCACTTCTCATAATAAATATCTCGCCGCTTGTGCTGAATAAAAGTTGGCTGGTTTTTCTTCGGGCAATGAATATCCTAAATGATTCGTCAAAGATTTTATCGTAATTTAATAAAAATTCATTTTCATTTTTAATTATTTTGTAATACGGCTGATGCTTTTTATCAAATAATTGAACCTCTATCGGAAAATTTATTAAAGAAACAACAGCTTTCCTATCATCTTTGGCGACGGCTCTTTGAAAGTTATGAAAGAAATCAGCAATTGGACTTTGTTGATTTATTTGAACAGATTGAGAATTATCTGAAATCGTTGAATCTGCAATTGTTTTTTGTGGAGACGTTTCATTGTTTAGCTTAAAAAGTTGCAGGGAAAGCAAACCCAAGCAAAACGCCAACGAAAAGACAAGTAATTTTTTACACATAAGTTTCTCTCCCCACAGACTTGCCGAAACCATATTCGCACGGTTGATAATCTTTCGGCATTTCCGCCGCCATTTTTGCTAAATCAAACTTTGGTTTCTCATCGAGAACAACAACATAAACTTTTGCTTTTTCGGGCAATTTTACGCTGATTGAAAGTTTAATTTGTCCGTTTTTGACTACACCTTGATATGTTTCAACGCTCATACTTATTCTCACTCTTTAAAGTAAATTTCAACTACAGACTAACACAGATGTTTTCAAGGTAAAAGTAAAAAGTAAAAAGGCAAAAGAGTGGAAATTTCACCTTTTGCCTTTTATGTTTTTTGTCTTTGATTAAAATTTATCCTTTCGTAAAAAGTCTAAAAGTTATGCCGAAGTTGAACGTCGTGCCAAAGCCGGGCGTAAAGTGGATGCGCGACGGGTAAATGTTTCTGCCGGTTTCCGGGTCAACGCCAATCGGTGAATCGGAGCGCAGACGAGATTCGTGATACTGCTGTGTTTCAAAATATTTTTTGTTCAAAATATTGTCAACCGAAAAGTTCACATCCAGCCATCTTTTCAGACGTTTTGACACGCTTAAATCCACGATGTCGTAACCGTTTGCCACGGCACTGCGGTCAGAACCGTCAAGTCGGTAATTGGATATGTGCCGCCAATTGAGCCACGAATCAAAGCCGCGTAGTTGACTTAAAATAAGACTTCCATTGGCGGTTGTGTGTGGTGCGGTGTCCACCACAATTCTTTGGCGCGGCACTTCTTCGGTGAATTGTCCGAGAAAAAATGATTTGAAAACCTGTGTCAAACCACCGTTGAAACTCAGATATTTGTTGAATCGAACAAATGTCTTGACTTCTGCACCGTAAGAGCGCGAGCGTCCGGCAAATTCTATCGAGCCGTCGTCGGGAACATAAACCTGTTCATTTGAACGGTCAATAAAGAAAAAATTCGGCGCAATCGAAAAACGCCTTCCATTGTAAGCCGCGCCGGTTTGATAAAAATCGGTGGTCGAAACTTTTGGCGAATCGGGATTACGAATTACGCCGCGGGCATCTTGGCTAGAAATACCACGTCCGTAGTTGCCGTAAAACGAAATCGGAAATCTTTCAAACGGCGACCAAATGGCGGTTAGTTTCGGCTGAAATTTCGTCGCACTTTGTTTGCCGACGAGTGGTCGGTTGATGTCGGTTTGTTCAAAACCGTTCACGTCAAACGTAAAAGTATCAAACCGCAAACCGGCTTCGAGGTGAAAATGACCGTCAGCAAAATCTATTCCATTTTGCGCGTAACCCGCATAATTGTTGACGTTGGCGTGTGCTGTAGTCAGTGTTACGTCGAGATTATTGACATTGCCGGGCAAAAACTTGCGGTTGACATCGCCGTTAAATGTCGGTGTCAGACTGACATTTATTTGGCTGGCGTGAAAGTTTCCGCCAAAGGTTAAGAGCGATTGTCTGCCGAAAAGTTTATAAGGCAACAAATATTGCGAGTTGACACCTTCTTCAAGCCGCGAATCGTGTTGTATTATCTGGTCGCCGTAAACCGGGTCAAGCAAAAAAAACGTGAAATTTGAGGTCAGGTCGAACAACGAACGTCTGAGAAAACCATCTACTTTGAAAGTCTGACCCGAATTAAATTCCTTGCGATAATAAGCCCCGATAATGCCTTGCTGATTTCTTCCGCCGTTGAACGGATCAATCACGCCGAAGCGGTCGAGTCTTCCGGCTTCAACTTCATCAAGCGGAATTTCTCCTGACGATGAAAAATTATTGCGCCCATAGTTGAGATTAAAACCTATTGCCTGACTCTCATCAATTTTATAAGTTATATTTCCCGTTACGTTGTCGCGTCGGTAATTTAGCGGTTTTAAAAACGGTCCGTTAGTGTAAGCACCTTCGTAGGAGATAAACGAAGAAACATCTTTAATTTTCGGGCTGTAAGCGAGAAATGTGCGGTAGCTGTCGAAACTTCCGCCTTGAAAACGCAGCGTTAATTGTTGTGGCAATGCTTCTTTCTGATGAATCTGAACCACGCCGAGACCGGAAAAATCTCCGAATTGCGCCGAAAACGGTCCGTTGATAACGGTTACATCCTCGATGAGTTCGGACGATAAACTTTTCAAACTGCCCAGAAAACCTTGTCCGTGTCCTTGCGTTACCTGATTTTGCTGAAAGTTGTCAACCAAAACTTTGAGTCCGCCGTTCACGCCGCCGTGGTCGAGGTTAAAACCGAAACGCCTGATTTCGATACTTTTCCCGCCGCCTTCGTGTTGTCCGGCACTGATTCCGGCGTTGAGCGAATTAATAACTTGGTCGTCCCGCGCCACAAAAGTCTTGTTCTTAAAAGCCTCTTCGTTATGTTGCTCAACTTCAGGCGTAAGTGGATTAGCCCGAATAGTAACGCTTTCGTTGACCGGCGCAATGATGTATGAAATTTTTATTTGGATATTTTCGAGGCTATCGGTCGGCGCAAAAATCCGCGTAACGGAGTTGATATTTTTGCCGTAAAATTTTACCGACAGCGAATCGTTCGGGACGTTGATGCGGAAATTTCCTTCCGCGTCGCTGTTTGTCGTAAGTTTTCCATCCGAAGTTTGGATTTCAATCGTAACGTTCGGAACGAGTTCAAATTGTTGCGTTACGACCACGCCCGAAAATGTTCGCGTATCTTTTGCCGTTTGCGCGAAAAGGTTGGAAAAACACACCAGTAAAATAAGTATATAAACAAGAAATTTGATTTTCATAAAAGTTGCTCCAAAGCTATTTCTTATAATAAAGTAGCACGAAAGAATAATCAGTAACACTAGATTATTACACAGTTCGCATAATTTAAAGTGATGGATTCAATTTTCTTGATTTAAAAAATCATTCAGAAGAAGTTATCACCGACGAAGGCAAGGTCAAGAATAATTTGCCGTTTTTGATGCCTTTTAAGCTGAGAAGTCCGTTGGCAAGTTGGACGATTTCAGCGACTATTCCACGCAGTGCGATAACTTCCATACAATCAACGTGGCTGACGTGCAGGTGCATCACGGACAAAATAAGTTCGTGAAAATCGTGTTGGATTTGCGCCATTTCTTGCAATAAATGGCTGGCGTGATGATCGTAGATAAGTGTCAAACTGCCGAGTGCTTGCGTTTCGGCTTCGGCTTCGATTTTTTGTTGAATCAACGCTTCCCGAATCAAATCGCGCAAGGCTTCGCTTCGCGTAGAGTAACGGCGTTCCGCGATTAAACGGTCAAAATTTTCCAGCAAATCCTGTTCGATGCTGACTCCAAATCTGATAATATCGCTCAAAATTTCTCCTTATTCATAGTCGTTCGGAATTCATAGTCGTTCGGATTTGCTTGATGCCATTTCTAAACAGGTATGGTAAATAATAAATTGTGAATGGTGAATGGTTAATTAAACCACTTTGTTGTTAAATTTTTACAATGTTCAAAAAGCTTGATTACTTATTCTCATCTGCTTAGTAGAGCGTTTTTTAAATTATCTGGCATTTTAATTTTCCATAAAATATTTATTTAAAATTGAATATCTTAAATTTCAAATTCTAAATCTCGAATTAGAGATTTTGAGATTATCTAAAAACTCCAGAAAACTTAAA
>JANOXW010000249.1:0-2202 GCA_031418635.1 Acidobacteriota bacterium | reverse complement strand
AGTTGACATCCCAAAAGTCTTTCATCCGGCTGTTTCCGATGCCGAGTTTGACCATTGCATTAAATTTTTCGGCAACGACCGTTTCTTTTGGATAAAGTTTCAGTTTCGGAGCGGGTAAATCCAACAGAGTCGGTAAAGTTTCCATTTTCGGCTTCGGAGTGACTGCATCGCCAAAGCCGACATCAATTTGCAACGGAATTCGGGCTTTGGCTAACATCGCAGTTAAAGTAATTCGGACACCTTGATAAACTTCTCCTTCCCGGATCAAACTTCCCTGCAAGGTTTCGAGTGGAAATTCCAAACCGTCCGGGCTTTCAATTTGGCAAATTTCACGAAATATTTTTTCGACTACCGGAATGTCATTTTCCCCGCGCCCAAGTAAGTCAACATCTTTTGTCGGGCGATGCGGCTCATTAAACCAAACATTAAAAAGTGCCGCCCCTTTGAGCAAAAATTTATCTTTATGCGGAGAAACACTTAACCGATACAGCAGCCGCTCCGCCGCAAATCTCATCAGTAAAAGCTGAAAATCTTCCCCTGTTTTTTCTTTGATGTTTTGTAGTTTGGCTCTGACAGAAGCCGCCAGATTTGTTACTTCTCTCATTTGTTATTTAGTAGCTCAAGTGAACTCAGATAAGGCATTATGACGTTTGCCACCCGGTTTATTTTGGCAAAATACCAAATCTCATCAATCGTTGCTTTTTTGTTTTTAACACAATCCCGTAAGGCTTCGATGGCAACATCCAAGCCGATTTTATGGCGATACTTAAAACAATCCGCCACGGTTTTCGCCGGAGAATAAACTTTGATTGTTCCGCCTTCGACAGGGTGTTCTTCAATTCCTTCGGAAAATGATTTTCCAGTCATTCTAAAGATTCGGGATTGCACCGAACCGATTTTTGGAACAGGAGCATTGCGGTCAACTGCCAACCAAACTTCAAATGGACTCTGCGTGGTTAAATTATGAAACCTTAAAGCCGACAACAAACAGAAAACACCTTTCGGAACGAGATGGGAAACTTCCAAGAGAGTTTGATTCTCATCAAATTCGGTTTCAGCTAAAGCATAGATTCCCCGTCCGAGTTTAATTAAATTTCCCTCTTTAACTTGCCGGTTCAAATAAACAGTCGGAATCTTTTCGCTAATCAAATCCGAGTAACGAATAATTTTCTTTTCTTTGGCAAGTTGGAGTAAATCAGACTTCATAATAAAAACACTCCGATTATAACATAATGGAGTGAATATACAACAATCTTTTTAAGTATATTGAATTACGATTAAGAGCCAATTGCTAATGGTTTCGGGTTTAAGGCATAAAATTTGCTCTTTACGAGTGGGATTATTTTATGCCGAACACAACCGAAACCAACCAAAACGCAAATTCTGTCGCTGTTGAGAAAGGCGAGCCGCCAAGAATCGAAATCCGCGACCACATTAGCCGTGAAGATATTCGCGCGGAAAAAGACAAAATCTTTCTTTTCGGCGATAACCTGACCGGACGGGGCTACGGCGGACAAGCAAAAGAAATGCGCGGCGAAGAAAACGCGGTCGGCATTCCGACCAAGAAATTCCCGAATAATAATCTGAGTGCTTTTTTTAGCGATAAAGAACTTGCCGCCAATGTTAAGGCGATTGACAAAGCCATCAGCCAAATTCCGTCGGGTAAAACAATCGTCATACCAAAAGCGGGACTCGGAACCGGACTCGCCGGGCTTCAAGAAAAAGCACCCGAAACTTTCGCCTATCTCAATAAAAAATTGGAAAAAATCGGTTTCAATAACCAAGCTAAAGAGCAAATTGGAGTTCAAAAATCGGTTGAGCTAATTGTTGATACGGAAAAAAACAAAACCTTAAAGTCTTCCGACACCGATAAAGTTTTCATTCAGACAAACCCTGAAAATTTACGAGGCGCCAAACGCCTGCTCGATTTGAACAATATCAACACACCTAACTTGAAAACTTTTTCGCCGACGGAAAAAGAAATTGCCGACCTAAAAATAAATCGGGAAAATGCTTTAGCCGAATACTCAGACCGTCTTCGCTCTGCTTACAAAGAAAACACGGAGAATTTCCGCGACGGCTTGAAACTACTAAGCGATTCACTGGATAAAGGTGAGCAAATTAGTGTCGTCTGCGCGTGTCATGATAGCGGCGCGATGTGTCACGCGGATGTCGTGAAAATGGTGGTAGAAAAGGTTAATG
>JANOXW010000248.1:0-3192 GCA_031418635.1 Acidobacteriota bacterium | reverse complement strand
GATAATCCGTTGCATTTTCGGACTTCGATGATTTTTGCTGACTGCGATATTCATTTTCGCAAAATCGGTTTCAGCAGAAACTCGCAACCGCTTCGGCGCGTCATTCTTTTCAATCAACCACGCGCCTTTTCCTTTCGCCGCAAAATACAATTTATCTTCAATCGGCAAAAAAACCACGCCCAAGACGCTTTCGCCGTTTTCGGCTAAACCGATTTGCACGGCAAAATCGCCCGTTCTCTCAACAAAACCTTTGGTGCCGTCAAGCGGATCAATTATCCAAACTCGCTCTTTCGTCAATCTTTCGTGGTCGTCAAATTCTTCTTCCGACAAAATTCCGTCCGTCGGAAAAACGTCAGCTAAACCTTCAACAATTATCTTACTCGCCGTTTTATCGGCAATGGTTACGGGTTCGGAAAAATTATCGGCGCAGATTTTTTCTTCAATTAAAAAGTCCGTCGCATAAAAATCTAAAATTATTTTGCCGGCAGTTCGCGCCAAAACAATCGCGGTTTCAAGTTCTTTTTCCAACATATTAAAATTCTAACTTCTAAATTCTACCTTTATAGTGCATTTGAAAACTTTTAAATCAATACAGATTTCAAAGCCTGCCCGGTGTAAGATTTTTTAACTTTCGCAACTTCTTCGGGCGTTCCCGTGGCGACGACTTTGCCGCCGCCGATGCCGCCTTCGGGTCCTAAGTCAATCACATAATCGGCAGATTTTATCACGTCCAAATTGTGTTCGATGACGATGATCGTGTTGCCTGTATCAACCAAGCGTTGCAGAACGTCGAGCAATTTGTGAACATCGGCGAAATGCAAACCAGTCGTCGGTTCGTCCAAGATGTAAATCGTTTTGCCCGTGGCGCGTTTTGATAATTCTTTGGCGAGTTTGATGCGTTGCGCTTCGCCGCCGGAGAGCGTCGTTGAAGACTGCCCGATTTTGATATAGCCAAGTCCGACATCAAGTAGAGTTTGGAGTTTTTGTTTGATTTGTGGAATATTTTCCAAAATCGGTAGCGCATCTTCAATCGTCGTATCGAGCAAGTCGGCAATCGAAAGTCCTTTGTATTTGACGGTTAAAGTTTCGCGGTTGTAACGTGCGCCGCGGCAAACGTCGCAATTGACAAAGACATCGGGCAAAAAGTTCATTTCGATGCGCTTCATTCCCGCGCCTTCACAAGCCGCACAGCGTCCGATTTTGACATTAAAGGAAAATCTGCCCGATTTGTAGCCGCGTTCACGAGATTCGGGCAACATCGAGTAAAGTTCGCGGATTGGTGTGAATAAACCCGTATAAGTTGCGGGATTTGAGCGCGGCGTTCTGCCAATCGGCGATTGGTCAATCTCGATGATTTTATCAACAAGTTCCAAGCCTTTTATCGAATCGTGTTCAAGCGGTGTGGTGGCTGATTTATAAACAAATTTCGCCAACGCGGGATACAGAATGTCGTCAACCAGCGTAGATTTTCCCGAACCCGAAACTCCCGTTACAACCGTCAAAATGCCAAGCGGAAATATTACATCAATGTTTTTGAGATTGTGCGCCCGTGCGCCTTTGACCGTGATATTTTTCCCGTTCGGCAGACGACGCACGTCAGGAATTTCGATTTTTAATTTACCTGAAAGATATTTTCCGGTCAGAGATTTCGGATTTTTCGCAATCTCTTTTGGCGTTCCCACAGCGATAACTTCGCCACCGTGAGTTCCAGCCAGCGGTCCCAAATCCACGACGAAATCAGCTTTTTCGATGGTTTCCGCGTCGTGTTCGACGACCAAAACCGTATTGCCCAAATCGCGTAATTCGTGCAGAGTTTCAATAAGTTTTTGATTATCTCGCGGATGTAACCCGATTGAAGGTTCGTCCAAAACATAAAGAACGCCGCGCAGTTGCGAACCGATTTGCGTTGCCAATCGGATACGCTGACCTTCGCCACCGCTCAAAGTTCCCGAAGCGCGGTCAAGCGTCAGATACCCTAAACCAACCGCTTTCAAAAAGCGTAATCTTTCCCTGATTTCCTTCAAAACCAAGCCCGCGATTTTTTCTTCGCGCCCATTAAGCGTGATTTCATCAAACTTTTCCACCGCGTTTTCAATCGGCAAACTAACGTAATCGTCAATCCCGAATCCGCCGACTTTGACGGCTAAACTTTCGGGTTGCAACCGCTTCCCGTGGCAATCGGGACACGGCATCGGCGAAACGAGTTCTTCAAGAGCAAGCCGAACTTTTTCGGACGGCGGATTTTCCATCCGCTCACGCATCGCCCGCAACGCGCCTTTCCAATCGCTTTCATAAACGTAACTTCCCTGCCGAAATGTCAAACGCTTCTTTGTCCCGTTCCAAAATGCGTCGCGGACTTCTTTTGGCAATTCTTCAAACGGTAAATCGAAGAGTCTTTTGTCTTTTGTCCTTTGTCCTTTGGTTTCTTTATCGGGCGAGGCGAGATTGTCCGCGTCGGTGAGTTTTTCGATAATCGCGGTTAGAGCAGACATTAAAAACTTTCCACCTGTCTTGTCGGTTTCATTTAAAAACTTGATTTTGCCGACAATTTCGCTTTGGTCAGGCAAAATTTTGACAGCATCCATTTCCATCACCGCACCTAAACCCTGACAGCGTTTGCAAGCACCGAAAGCCGAGTTGAATGAAAAGGAACGCGGTTCGAGCGTCGGGATATTCACGCCGCAATTAACGCACGCCATTTTTTCCGAATAGAGTTTTTCTTCGCCGTCAATAATCGAAATCAAAACCGCGCCGTCGGTTAATTTCAAAGCCGTTTTAACCGATTCGCTCAAGCGTTCCTTAATATCTTCCTTTATCAAAAGACGGTCAACGACAACTTCAATCGTATGATTATGTCGTTTGATTAATTTGATTTCTTCGTCCAAAAGACGCATTTCGCCATCAATGCGGGCGCGAATAAAACCGTCTTTGTGCAATTTTTCGAGTTCCTTCTTAAATTCACCTTTCCGTCCGCGCACAATCGGCGCAAGAATCATTACGCGCACGCCTTCGGGCAAATTCAGGACATGTTCAACGATTTGCTCAACCGACTGTCGTGTAATCGCTGCGCCGCATTGCTGACAGTGCGGTTGTCCGATGGACGAAAAAAGCAGACGAAGATAATCGTAAATCTCCGTAACCGTCCCAACGGTGGAACGCGGCGAACGCGAAACGGTTTTTTGCTCAATCGAA
>JANOXW010000247.1:0-12574 GCA_031418635.1 Acidobacteriota bacterium | reverse complement strand
GGAACGGTTATGGCAGTTTATCGGATGGAATTTGACGGCTGGACCGCCCAACAAGCGAACAAAGAAGCCAAACAATACGGCATCGGTTGGTGGCAAATTTGGATGAATGATTACATCAATGATTATTACAAGAGAATGAATCAGCAAAAAGAGAACAACAAATGATGGAACAAATTATCGAAAATTACTTAAAAGATGCGGTCGAATCTTTTCGCAGTTATAAAAAGTTGGCGGAAAAGGCGATGGTACAGGTTTCGGATGAGGAATTTTTTCGGGCGATTGATGAAGAAGCGAATTCGATTGCGGTGATTGTCAAGCATATTGCGGGCAATCAAAAGTCGCGTTGGACACGCTTTTTAACTTCGGACGGCGAAAAGGCTGACCGTTTTCGTGATGCGGAATTCGAGATAATGGATGAATCACGCGCCAAGCTAATGGAGTTTTGGGAAAACGGTTGGCAAACGCTGTTGGCGGCGATTGAGCCTTTGACGGTGGAAGATTTTGCGAAAAAGATTACGATTCGCGGCGAACCGCACACGATTTGCGAAGCGATCAATCGGCAGTTGACGCATTACGCTTATCACATCGGGCAAATCGCGTTTTTGGCAAAACATTTTCGCGCCTCCGATTGGAAAACTCTGAGCGTTCCGCGTAACAAATCAGCAGATT
The DNA here is from genome assembly GCA_031418635.1 of Acidobacteriota bacterium. Classification (GTDB taxonomy): domain Bacteria; phylum Acidobacteriota; class Blastocatellia; order Pyrinomonadales; family Pyrinomonadaceae. The sequence goes on along the minus strand of JANOXW010000247.1, from coordinate 11,905 downwards.
TTAATGCGTATTTGGCGGAAAAGCAAAAGACTGCAACTGAAAAATTGAGCCGTTTTGAAGTGCCGATGGAATTTGCTGAACAGGCAAATCTCGACGAATAAAATCTTATAGTTAATGGTGAATGGTGAATAAAAATCGGGTGTTTCTATACATTTTACTTATTCTCAACTGCTTATAAAAACAAAAAATGAACAAGATTAGAATCTTATTCATCTTTTTTGGAAAATTGATTTTCCGTCTTTTTTAACGAATGCGAACACGGCTGATTACTTTAGTTTGCGTTCTGCCGTTTGGCAAATATCTGATTTGAATCGTTTCACGAAATGTATGGAAACCTTGACGCACAATGCGCGTTCTGGTTACAACTCGCACGACACGCCGATTTTGACGATTACGTTGATAACGGTCTTGTTGAACGGTTGGTTGCGAACCGACGGTTGCCGCCTCGACGGACGGAATTGCAAAAGCTATCGCACCAAAAATTATTGCTAAAGTTAGTAATTTTTTCATAATAATTTCTCCTCGTAAATTTTTTTACAACTTCGGAAATTCCGAAGTTGATGTAAGTTTGAAGTGTTTGCTAAGAAGAAAGTTAGCGCGGCATTCTTCAAGTTGTGTAAAGAATTGTCAAAGGTTTGTCGAAAGGCAGGGGAAACGGCTAATCGAAGCAGGGAAGTTTGAGGGTGTCAGAAAATTTGTGTAAATGAGTGTAATTATGCCGGTTGAATTCTATTTTTAACCATGATGGCAAACTGATTCATGGCTAATCCCTAATTGGGTATCGGCATTGCCCACTTTTTCGCCACATTTTTCAACCCCAAATATAACAACTTGAGGCAGTTCGGTTGAATGTTACTATTATTTTTCGATTTTATGATTGAGAGCGTATTTCATTAGTTGAACGCGGTTTTTGACACCTAATTTGCTATAAATTGTCGTCAGATGATTTTTCAGAGTCGAGGTGCTGATAAACAATTGACGGGCAATTTCTTTGTTTGTTGAGCCGTCAAATGTAAGGAGCGCGTCTATAATTTCACGTTCGCGTGCGGTTAAATCGGCGATTTTTCTACCTTCCGGGTCAACCTGTTTTTTGCCAATGTTTATTTGATCAATAACTCTGATAAGCATCGTGTTTGAAGCCCAGATTTCACCGGCGTGAACTTTTTCTATTGCCTTGAGAATTACTTTGGCGGATTCGCCTTTTAGAAGCACGCCGCGTGCGCCTTTGACAATTGCGCTCTCGTGCAAATCGGGATTTTGCAGTCCGGTTAGCATCAGAACTTTCGCGGATGTCTTTTCTAACAATTCCGGTAGAAAATTGAGGCTGAGGGAATCGCCCAAAGCCATATCCAGCAGTATCAAATCAGGTTTCAACTCGCCGACAGCCGTCATCGCCTCGGCGCGATTGCTTGCCATACCGACTACTTCCATTGACGGAGATTGACTGTTAATGACCATTGAAAGTCCGTCCATAAAACTTTTGTGGTCGTCTATTAAAAGGATGCGAGTAGAGTTTTTTATCATTGCAGTAATTTAATCATCTCTCATTAGAGTGGAATTTCCACAAAAACTTTTGTTTGGCTATCGAGATTTTCGACCCGTGCCGTGCCGCCTAAAGATTTAGCTCTTTCGACAATTGATTTGGGAACAAAATCTAAAATCACATCAGTTTTCGGGTTGTCGTTTTCAATTTCCAAAAACAGGCTTTCCGTACCCAGATAAATCCGAATTGCGGCTTGTTTTGCTTTAGTGTGGCGTTTGATATTGCTCAAGCCTTCGCTCACTATTTGAAACGCTTCGGCGGCTAAACGGTCATTAAGTTGAAAATCGTCCGGAGCTTCAACAGTTATCTTTATACCGTAAAACTCTTGAAATTTTATGACTTGCTGTTTAACCGAAGGTAGCAGGATATTGCCTTTCGCTTCGCCGGTTTTATCTTTGAAATTGGTAACATAACCGCGCAGTTCAGCGATAGTCGAATCGGTCAACTTGATTAGCTTCTCAATATCCTTTTCAATCACTTTGCCCGCCGCACAGTTTAACTCCAGTGCTTCCAATCCTAGCTTTAAAGCGATATAAGGCTGAATGGTAGAGTCGTGAAGATCGTGCGAAATTTTTTGCCATTGCCGGTCAGTCGCACTCGAAGCGAGATGATCAAGCAGTGCGACATTTTCGACTACCGTCATAACTTGGTTTATCAATTGACTGATAAATTCAACCTCAGAACGTCCAAAAGAGTTTTGTCGTGAAATCAGGTAAAGCCGTCCAACCATTTCTTCGCGCTCTATCACCGGCACTGTCAAAAAAGATTCTGCCGCCAGCAAATCCGCTAGAGCAATGCAGATGTTTGGCGCAATCTCGACTTCGTTGCCGGTCGAAACATTATATACGCGGCTTTTGGTTTTTCGATACCAAAAGCCAGTGTTATTTTGATAAAAGATTGCCAACTCGCCCGGCAGTTTAACGAGCGGAGCGGCGGCTTTGGTTTGTTCAATTTTCAAATTGTCGACCGGGTTGTCGCGGCTCGATTCCCGCCAATTATAAGTTGTGCCTGAGGAATCAAAAGTAATCAGCATACAACTTTCAGCTTCATAAAATTCTCGCAGCCGATTTAAAATGTCACTCAACGTGCGGTCAATACCGAAACGCGGATTTGATAACCGGTTAACGTCTTTAAGCAACATCAGGTGACGTTTGAATTTGATTTCCTGTCCGCCCCAATAAGAAACCATATAGCCGAGCATCATTAAATAAATGGGACGAATCAAAAAACGATTTAATTCAAATTCCTGACCGTGCGGAGCGGTTGCATAACCGATTATCGAAAATAAAAATGCGGAAACGATTGTAATACGCACCCCCGCGCCGAATCCCGAACGGAAAGCGGCGACGAGAATCGAGAAGAAGAAAAAGAAAAAGAAAATACTGTTTGTGCCGTTGGTTATGGCGATTAAAACCAAATACCAGACCACGTCAATCCAAGGAATCAGGTTAATCGAAACCGGAAAACTTCCCCGCCGCGCCAAAAAATGAAAAACTGCGCTGTAAAGGCAATAGCCGATTAAAAGCGTATGTGTGATTCCGACTAATCTATCAGATGAAGCCGGCTCAATAAAGGTAATTGTCAGTGCCGAAACCGCCAGCAACAGCCTCATCAAACAAATTATCCGGTCGTCAACCGCTTCGATAGAAAAATATTTGGAGTCGGTAACCGTAATCCGACTTTTTTTATTAAGGTCTCGAACCTTTTTTGAAAAGCTGGTTGTCATAGAAAAATACTGATTAGTGGCAGATTCAGTATCTCCAAATTTGAGAAATTGACTTGCCGGACTTGAAAGCATTTGTCAGTTTAGATGTTTGAAAAAGAATAACGAAAAAGGTAGTCAAGTTCTGCCTTGAGCATAACACAATTTTATCAGAAACGGTAGTTTTGGAGATCGCCCACAGCCGTGTCGGAGAATTTTTACCACTTCAAGCCAATGGATATGCTTGCCCAACTGAGCAGTTATTGGATGTTTTGTTGGCAGTTTCCTGTCAAAAAGAGACGGTTGAACAAGTTTGTTCTGATTGGACAGGCGATTTGCCATCAACCGGCGATTACGAAATCAGCGTCGGCGGAACACGCGGCAACGCTACTTATAAACTGACGGTTTCGATAAAATAATCATCATCAACCAAACAAATTGCCGGAACGTGACTGGCTGTGCGTTCCGGCTAACTCTTGGTGTCTGCACATTTACCGATTATACTACTAAAGTGCCAACCGTTTTTGCACTTTGCCAATCAAGCAAGCCGACTTTTCGCGTGTTTGCAAGAAACTTCCGGCGGCATTAAACTTGCATTTTGAACGGGTGAAATCTTGAGAGTTAAATTTTCGATGAAATCTTTTTGGACAAAACTAACAACCACGTTGCAAATGATTAAGTTCGAGCATACTTTGTTTGCTCTGCCGTTCGCCTTTCTCGGCGCGGTTTTGGCGGCAGACGGATTGCCTTCGTGGTGGCAGATTCTTTGGATAACGGTGGCAATGTTCGGCGCACGAAGCGCGGCAATGACCTTTAACCGGATTGTTGACCGCCGGATTGATGCCGAAAATCCGCGCACTGCCAATCGTGAATTACCCAGCGGCAAACTTTCGGTAAGTTTCGCATGGACGTTTTTTATCGCGTCGGTCTTGTTATTTGAAATTGCCGCATTTTCGTTAAATTGGCTGACTTTTGAGTTGTCGCCGATTGCTTTGGCGAGCATTCTCGGTTATTCCTACGCCAAAAGATTCACGAGTTTGGCGCACCTGATTTTAGGCTGGAGTTTAGCCATTTCACCAACGGCGGCGTGGATTGCCGTGCGCGGCACGATTGACTCGGAAGTTCCGCTGTTGCTTTCGCTTTTGGTAATGATGTGGACGGCGGGTTTTGATGTGTTATATGCGTGTCAGGATTTTGAATTTGACAAAAAAACGGGCTTGCGTTCAATTCCGGCAAGGTGCGGTATCAAAAATTCACTGCGAATAGCGCGTCTTTTTCACGCCCAAGCGTTTATCATTCTGCTTTTGCTTTATTTGATTACTAATTTAGGTTGGTTGGCGTTAATCGGCGTGGTCGCCGTCGGTGCATTGATGATTTATCAACACACTCTCGTCAAAGAAAACGACCTAAGCCGGATGAATGCCGCCTTTTTCACCACCAACGCCTTCGTCAGCGTCATCTTATTTCTAACCTTCGGCGGCGCGGTTTTTCTTGGTAAGATATATTGAAAAGGAGTTTTATATGAACACGATTTTAATAAAAGAAAACTTTGTAGATGATGTCAAACTTAACTTCGGCACGTTTCTCAAACCGATGGAAAACGATGATTTTCTGCAACTTAGCCGCGATAATCAAGATGTGCAAATCGAAATGACTAAAGACGGAGATTTAATTGTTATGCCGGGAACAGGCGGATTAACAGGAAAACGAAACGTAAGAATACTAAGAAAGTTGGACGAATGGACGGAAAAAGATGATAGCGGCGTAGCCTTTGATTCCGATACGATTTTTTGTTTGCCGAACGGAGCTAAAAAGATTCCCGACGCATCTTGGGTAAGTAATGAAAAATGGAATGCTTTAACTAAGGATGAACAAGCCCGAATCGTGCCTTTCGCGCCTGATTTTGCGATTGAACTTCGTTCCCGCACCGATTCATTAAAAGATTTGCAAGCGAAAATGCAAGAATACATCGAAAACGGCACATCTCTGGGCTGGCTGATTGACGCGGATGAACGAAAAGTTTATGTGTATCGCCAAAACGCCAATGTCGAGATTTTAGATAGTCCGAAAGAAGTGTCAGGTGAGCCTTTTTTGCAAGATTTTAACTTGAATTTACAAGAGATTTGGGATTAAGTAAAAATTAATGAAGGTAAAATTTACTGATTTTTTTGCGGGTTTACTCAAAGATTTTAGCTATATCAGCCATTGACTTTCATTATAATCCGCCTAATTTACGAAAGACAGCGGAAGATTTTTCTCAATCAGTTTATTCTTAAAAGCCAACGCAAAATAGAGTTCCAAGCCTTTTTGCAGCGAATCGTCAATTGAATATGAGATGTTTTCGGAGAGATATTTCTTAAAATCTTCGTGCGTCAGAGTTATTTCCGTTTCATAATTGGAGATTATTTCGTCTAAATGATTTAATCCTTCGTTGCTTGCGTTGGCAAAATCAATTTCGCACGTTTTATGTGCCGTCATCCACATCGCAAAAACGAAGCCGAAGCCGGTAAATTCGCGCCAGAGTTCGACTAAATCGAATTTTCTAAATTGGTCTTTGGACTTTGGCTTGTGGGCTTTGAAATCCGCAATCATTAACGCCGGATCGCCTATCAGCAAGGCACAATCCGAATCTTTGAGCATTTCGCTTAAATTCGGTTCAGCGTTTTTGTAAATCGGTTCAAAGCCAAAGAATTCGCGGAAGATTATTTTCGTCAGTGCCACGGAAGTTTTTGACGAAACATCGAGCGCAACCGTTTTCACATCGCGCAAATCTTCGCCTTTGGTAACAAGACACACGCTTCTGACCTTTTTTTGTGCGCCGACGCAAACATTCGGCACGAGTTTGATACCTTCAATCAACTGATATGCAACAACCGGCACAAGCGCGGCATCAACTCGCTTGTTTGCCAAAAGTTCAGCGGAACGCGACGGCGCATTGTCCAAAATTAACTCGTATTTTCCACGATTTGCGCCGTAAAGAAACGACCAAATCAACGGCGCGGTATTTGAATAACTCGAAGCGGAAATTCTCGGAACAGACATTTATGTAAATGGTAAATGGTAAATGGTGAATTGTAAATGGTGAGATTGTGGCAAGCGATGATTAACAATTAACGCTTAACGATTTACTATTTGCAATTAACGATTTACGATATTAAACGTATGAAAACTAAAATCTTTTTACTGTTGATGAGTCTGATTTTTATCTCAAATGCTTTCGGACAAACGACGCAAGTTGTTTTTGACCCGACCATAAAGACATCTGAAACAAAGGTCAGTCCGGCGGAAGAAAAGTTAGTTAAAACCGTTCTTCCGAAGACACGAAAAAGTTGGACGGAAGATAGTTGCGCGGAAGATTTCAGCGTTACCGGCAAAGCAAGCGGTTCGTTCACTAAACAAAATGCCGCGCAAACGGCTTATTTATACGAGTTTTGCCAAACGAGAAACGGCTTTGCCAATGATGGAATTGTAATTGTGGAAGCCGGAAAAATCGTCGCGCATTATTTATATGAAGGCGCGTGGGCATTGAATTTGACGAGTTTGCCGGACATTAACAACAACGGAATTGACGAATTAGTCGTCCATAATTCCGGCGGAATGCACCAAGGAATTTTCGGTACGGGTTTAGATGTTTTGGAGATTACAACCAAAGGTGTCAAGGAATTTGGCGCAACGCAAACCTCTTACAACGATTGCGGCGCGGGCTTAAGTAAAAAGTGTAGCGACGATAATTACAAAATTACGGTGGTCAAAAGTGCAACGCCGGTGTTTTATAGTCAGAAATTTGTCGAAACAAAAAAAAAGTGGAAAGCCGTCGGAAAATCTGCTAAGGCAAAAATGTTCAAACTCGAATACAAATATCGTTTAGTCAGATAAATGTTATGAAAATCTATGATATAACTATTCCACTAAGCAACGACGTGCCGGTTTATGAAGGTGATCCGAAGGTCGAAATTACAACCGCCAATTCGATTGCCAAAGGCGACGCGGCAAATGTGTCAAAACTCTGTTTCGGCGCACACACCGCGACGCACGTTGACGCGCCGAATCATTTTATCGAAGGCGCACGAAAAGTGAATGAGTTAGATTTGAATAAACTCGTCGGTAACTGTCGCGTTGTCGAAATTGATAAATCTGCGCTGGCGATTGAAGCACGGCACGTTGCTGATTTGGAAAATGCCGAAAGAGTTTTATTCAAAACGCGCAATTCTGATTTTTGGAACGATACGACCAACGGTTTTCGCCAAGACTTTACTTATATCGAACCCGAAGCCGCCAAAATTTTGGTGGAAAAAGGTATAAAACTGGTCGGTATTGATTACCTTTCCGTCGAAAAATTTGGCTCGGAAGATTTTGCCACGCATATCACTCTGCTCGAAAAAGAAGTTGTCATCATCGAAGGCTTAGATTTGCGCGATGTGGCGGCAGGCGATTACGAATTGATGTGTTTGCCGCTAAAAATCGCCAGCGGAACTGGCGACGGCGCACCTGCGCGAACTGTTTTGCGTGAAATAAAATAAACAAAAAGAGAAATTTATGAAGTTATTTATCCATTCGGTTTTACTAATGATCGTTTTAGCCTTTTCAATTTCGGCGCAAACGCCAAATGCAGCGAAAACCGAACCTGTTTTGCGCGTCGAAGTCGAAAATGGCAAATCACTTGATTTAACAGCGAAGGATTTGACAAAATTTACGCGCCGCGAAGTCAAAGCCAAAGCCAACGACGGCAAAGAATCAACTTATAGCGGCTATAATTTGAGCGATATTTTGCTTTCGGCAGGCGCAAAAATCGGCAAAGATGAATTGCGCGGAAAAGAACTCGGTGCATATCTGTTGGTCGAAGCGGCGGACGGCTACAAAGTAACTTTCGCAATTGCTGAAATCGCGCCTGAATTTACCGACAAAATCATTTTGCTTGCCGACACACGCGACGGAAAACCGCTTGATGCAAAAACGGGCGTATGGCAATTAATCGTTCCCGACGACAAAAAACACGGGCGTTGGGTAAGACAAGTTGTTAAACTCACAATTAAAATTACGGAATATAAATGAACCGTAAAGAATTTGCCGAAAAGCGAAAGGAAATGGCGAAAAATTCGATTGAAGATTTGATTGAATTACTTTCAAGCGAAGATTTGCAAACGCGGTTTTTAGCTGAAATGTGTTTGCGTGATGCGACTTCGACGTGATTGAATTTCAAACCTGCGAGTTCGCAAGTTGAAAGAGAAAAAGCAATTGAGGAATGGCGCGAATGGTTGAAAGAACGCGAAGGAACATTTAAGAAACGCTATAAATTTTAAAAGTAGAAAATTTTAAAAGTGAAAAAGCCAACTGACGATTATTTGACAAACTTTTTACCCTTTTTCACCTTTTCACTTTTGCCCTTTTTTACTTTTTCACCTATATTTTTAGGCGTAAGGAGTTAAGCAAATGTCAGAAAAAAGTTGGGGAAATACGGTTGTCGGTTGGTTTATCGTTAATGATGAAGACAAAAACAATCCGTCTGCGTCAAAAAACGAAGCGGATTTGACCGCCGACGAACTCATTGCTAAATACGCCAATCAAACACCTTTGAGTGCGGATTCATCCTTCGATGAGATTTCTGCAACACCGCCGAAAAGCGATAATTCCGTTCCCGCAAACTACACAACGCCGCCGCCGATTGTGAATGGAAAGGTTGATTTTGAAGCGGCTTATGAAGCGGGCGGAGTTGACGCGGAAGAACGTGAACGAATTGCAAAGGCAAAATCTTTGCTCGACAGTTTGCCGGAAAGCACGGATTTGGCAACGAAAAAACAGATCGTCGAAGCCTCGTTGAACGCTTTTGGTGTGCCGATTGAAAAAATTATCGAAGCAGGCGTGGCGGAAATTGAAGCTCTCGAATATTATATCCGAAGCGGTGCATCGGATACGGAAAAAGTTTTGCAGGATGGCACGGCGCGAATCGGGCAATATGAACTGGAAATCCAAAATCTTCGTAAGATTATGGAAGACCGTGTGAAGGAACAAAATACAGTAGCGGCGGATTGTAACGCGAAAAAATTGGAAGTGCAAAAGATTCTGGAATTTTTCGGCAAAGAAACAGTTGCACAAGTTGTTAAAGAATCGCCGAAATTGCACGAACCGGAATAAGTTGACAGGAAGTTGGCAGATAGTTTTCAGAGTTGACAGTAAGTTTTGGATGTTAAGAATCAATAGTTGCAATGAGAAGTTTTTAGAGTTGTAAAAACTTCTGTCAACTTCCTGTCAACTATCTGCCAACTATCTGTCAACTTTAAAAAAAGAAAGGAGATTGAAAAAATGTCAGTATTTAGCAGAATTGGAAACTTGTGGAAAGGTTTTTTGTCGCTCTGGATTTCGGATATTGAAAAAGAGCATCCCGAAATCGCGTATGAAAACGCCATCAATTCGATGATCGGGAAATATTCGAAATTGAAAACCGCAACTGCCGGAATTATTCGGCGGCGCGATGATATTGATGAGCGTTTTAAGCGCATTACGGCTGAATTAGAGCAAACTGAAGCCGAACTCGATACGGCGGTGGAAACCGGACAAGACGATTTGGCGATGGTGTTGATTCAGAAGAAAAACGCACTGCAAACCGAACACGCCGAATTGACCGCCGAAGCCGAAAACGCAAGAAGCGATGCCGATTCTGCGAAATCTTCGCTGATTGGCGTGCAGTCGGAAATCAAAAAACTGCAAGCCGAACGTGATACGATGTTGGCGAAATTTAAATCGGCGCTGGCGCGTTTCAAGATTCAGGAACTGGTTGACGGGCTTTCGTTTGATGAAGAAGTTCGTGCTCTTGACAATTTGCGCTCGCATATCAAAACGACGATTGCCGAAGCAAATTTGGGCAAAGAATTAAGCGAATCTTCGCTCGATTCGCGGCTCGATAAATTGAAATCGCAAGTCGGCGACGTGCAAGCGAAAAAGCAACTCGACGAACTAAAAGCGAAAAAAGCGGCGCAACAACAAGGGACACAAAAGACAATGTAAATTAATGGTAAATGGTAAATGGTGAATGGTAAATTTTCTTCCATTTACCATTCACCATTTACCATTTACCATTATAAAATTATGAAATTAACACCTTTTGCGAAAATTTTTATTACGGCGGTAATCCTGATTGTTTTGGGGTTTGTAACGTGGTTTTGGGCGGGTGCAAGCATCAAGAAATGGGCGACGGGCGACAATACGAGTCCGAAAGAAGATGTCAAAAAAGAAGATTTTGATTCGCTCAAAAATCCGATTAGTGATCCGAAATATAATGACGGTTCGACGGGCGTTACGGCGCAGCCGATTGGCACGGGCAAACTTAATCGTCCGCTGATTGTCGGCATCAATACTTGGGCGGGACACGCGCCCGGCATTGTCTATAATGGCGGAATGGAGCCGAGTGCGAGTTCGTTTTACAAGAAAAATTTCGGAATGGACGTGAAATTTGTTTTGCTCGAAGACCCGGCGGCAAAACTCGCGGCGTTTCGCAAAGGCGACATTGATATAATGTGGGACACGGTTGATAATTGGGCGCGTGAAGCCTCGCTTTTGGCGGAGCAAAATCAGCAAGCAAAATCAATTATTATGCAAGATTGGTCGCGTGGCGGCGACGGCATCGTGTCGCTTTCGTCTATCAAATCCATCGAAGATTTGAAGGGCAAAAAAGTTGCTTGCACACAATTTACACCGTCGCATTTTTTGATTCTTTATCTTTTGTCGCAATCGGGTTTAACGCCGGATGAGCGCAACGCGGTTGAGAAAAATATCGTTTTCACACAGGACGCATCATTAGCGGCGGCGGCTTTTCGCTCGAAAAATGTTGACGCGGCGGTAACTTGGGAGCCTGATTTATCAGCGGCGGTTGAAAATCGAAATGACGCGCATATTTTAGTTTCGACTTCGGCGGCGACCAATGTGATTGCCGACACGCTCATTGCACGGCAGGATTTGATTGATAAATCGCCCGAAACCGTCCGCGATTTTGTCAACGGTTGGTTTGATGGCATCGAAATGATGCGAAGCAATCCGAATCCGTCCAACGAAATCGTCGCCAAAGCCTTGAAACTCGACGCGGACACCGTTTCGGGAATGCTTTCGGGTTTGAAACTCACGCCGTTTTCCGACAACGCGCAGTTTTATGGTTTGACGGGCGCAAAGCCGCATTATGAAACGCTTTTCGATACGGCATTTGTGATTTGGCGCAAGAAAGGCTTGGTCAACAAGTCGGTTTCGGCGAAAGATTGGTCGGATGCGCGTTTTGTTTCAAATTTAGCGGCAAAATATCCGGGGCAAAAGGTTGAAGAAAAAGAAGTTGTTGCGAAAGCACCGTCGAAAGCCGATGTGCCGATTTTGCAACAGCAAATTCAAATTCAATTCACGCCCGGAAGCGATGAGATTATGCAAGGTTCATACTTTGCGCTTGATAAACTCGGCGAATTGATGACGAGTTTTGGTGGCACAGTTTTGCGCGTTGAAGGCAACACCGACAGCACGGGCGCACAATCGGCAAACGCGACGCTTTCGGAAAAACGGGCAAATTCGGTAAAAAACTACATCACCAAAAATTTCCCGAATATCAAACCCGAACGCTTCCAAACCATCGGACGCGGTTCGACCAATCCAGTTGCCGAAAACAACACCGAAGCTGGACGGCAACA
>JANOXW010000246.1:0-7954 GCA_031418635.1 Acidobacteriota bacterium | reverse complement strand
AAATCTAAAATCCAAAATCAGAATGTGTGTCCGTTGTTCATCAACAAATGCTCGACAATCGGACCTAAACTCAGCACCGGAAAAAATGTCAGCGCACCGACAATTACGATGATGCTCACCAACAGCAAAGTGAAAAGTGGTGTTGTTACCGGAAAAGTTCCGAGCGACGGCGGCACGGCTTTTTTCCGCGCCAAGTTGCCGGCAATCGCCAAAACCGGAATGATGATAAAAAATCGTCCAAACAACATTGCCAGTCCGATAGTCGAATTAAACCAAAGCGTGTTCGCTGAAATTCCCGCAAACGCTGAACCGTTGTTCGCCGCGCCGGAAGTGTAGGCGTAAAGTATTTCCGATAAACCGTGCGGACCTTGATTGTTGAGTTGCGACGTGCCGAAATCCGGTGACACAACTGAAATCGCCGTCAAACTTAATATAATCGGCGGAAAAATTAAAATCGCCAATGTCGCCATTTGCACATCAAATGCTTCAATCTTTTTGCCGACATATTCGGGTGTGCGCCCGACCATCAAACCGGCGATAAACACCGTCAAAATTACAAAAATCAAAATGCCGTAAAGCCCTGCGCCGACTCCGCCGAAAATCACTTCGCCGAGCATCATATTGATAATCAACATCATTCCGCCTAAAGGTGTGTAAGAATCGTGCATCGAATTGACCGCGCCGCAACTCGCGTCGGTTGTGGCGATGGCAAAAAGCGCGGAATTAGCGATGCCGAAGCGAACTTCTTTACCTTCAAAATTGCCCCCGGATTGCATTGCGCTTGCCGTTTGGTCAACGCCCGTAAGCAGTTGATTTCCTATACTTTCCGCCCGATAAGTAGCAAAAACTCCAGCGAAAAATAAAATCGTCATCGCCGCAAAAACCGCCCAACCGTGTCTTTGTAATCCGGTCATTTGTCCAAGCGTGTAAGTCAATCCGGCGGAAATCGCAAAGATTGCAAACATCGCCAGCAAATTTGTCAACGGAGTCGGATTTTCATATGGATGCGCGGAATTTGCATTAAAAAATCCGCCGCCGTTCGTTCCCCACATTTTGATCGCTTCCTGCGAAGCAACCGGACCTTGCGCGATGGTTTGCGTCCGTATATTTTGCGTTTCTTTGATATTTTCGCCGCTTGCGTCGGTCAGCACATTGCCGTCGGCATCTTTTTTATCAACTTCGACCGTGATTGTTTTATCAACCAATGTCGCCGTTTCGTAAGCCTTGAAATTTTGAACAACGCCTTGTGAAACGAGCAACATTGCGCCGATTAAACAAAACGGCAACAAAACATAAAGATTAGCGCGAACAAAATCTACCCAAAAATTCCCGATAGTGTCGGATTCTTTTCGCGCAATTCCGCGTATAAAAGCAATCGCAATCGCAATTCCAACCGCCGCCGATGCAAAATTCTGATACGCCAAACCAGCCATCTGCGTCAGATAGGTCATCGTCGTTTCAGGCGTGTAACTTTGCCAATTCGTATTGGTCAAAAACGAAACGCCCGTATTAAAAGCCGAACCCGTATTCGCCGCCGCGTCAACGCCCGAAAGTCCTTGCGGATTGAACGGCAAAACGCCTTGAAATCTCTGTAAAAGATACAAAATAAAGCCCGAAACGACGCTAAAGAAAACCATCGAAAGCGCGTATTCCTTCCAATTCATTTCGCGCTTTGCGTCCACGCCACAGATTTTGTAAATCAATCGCTCAATCGGACGCAAAATCGGCGATAAAAGATTGCGTTCGCCATTAAAAACCCGCGTCATAAATCCGCCAAGTGGTTTTGTTACCAGCAAAATCAGTGTAAAAAAAAGTAAAATTTGTAACCAGCCGTTTATAGTCATTGTTTTCAGTTATCAGTTAACAGTTAACAGTCATCAATTGGCAGTTTCTCAGATAAAAGATAAATGATAACTGTTTAAAATTTCTCCGGTTTCAGCAAAGCGTAACCGAGATAAATCATCAGTAATGCGGTTGCCAAAAGTCCGATAATTGATTCGATATTCATTGTTTTCCTCTTAAATTTTCGCAACCTCTCAAATAAGCCAGCGAGAGCAGAAAAAATCCGATAATCGCCAAGATAAAAATTAAATCCAACATATTAGCCTTTCTTCGCTGTGCTGTATTTGTCGAGAAAATGTGCGCCAAATCCTAAAAACACAAACGCTGCAACCAGCAAAATCACTTCCCAACCATTAAAATTAGTTTTTGAAATAAACGCCATCGCTGAAAGAATCAAGCCTGTCAACATTAAAAGAAATCCGCCCGTAATTCCGCCGATTGCCGCGATAAAGTTCAATGAAAAAGTATTTTTTTCGTCTGATTTTTTATATCGGTTTGCCATAACATTTTGATACATAATTTTTTCTCCCAATAAAAAAAAGCGCGAAGCACAAACGGCAACGCACTTTTTCGCTTAAAAAAGTTTTCCTTCTGTCCTTAATAAATGCCTACGAGGTTAGCTGTCGGGCTGGAAGTTAAAAGTCTTCTGTGTTTTTTTCTAAAACACTTCGCCCCAAAAATTGGTTTCCCCGCGCCTTTTTTCACAAAGGCTTCGGCGACAAATTGTCAACATTTATAGATTACGGGAAAGAATATAAAGATTGTGTAAGAGATTTATAAAAATTTTATAAAAAGTGGAAAAGTGGAAAAGTGGAAAAGTTTTTGAGGTTCGCCTAGCCAACTTTTTCACCTTTTCACTTTTTCACTTTTCTATTTTGGAATAAAGCGGTAGCCAATCCAAGGTTCGGTCAATAAATATCGTGGTTGCGAGAAATTTTTCTCGATTTTTTTGCGAAGCGAACCGACCAAAACGCGCAAGGCTTCAGGCGATTCGGCGTAATAACTGCCCCAAACTTTTTGCAGTATAATCTGATGCGTGAGAACTTTTTCGGGATTTTTGAGTAGAAAAGCGAGTAAATCAAACTCTTTCGGTGTCAGGTGAATTTCTTTTTCTTCAACCAAAACCTTGTGTGCGGAAAAATCTATCGAAAAATCGCCGACTTCTAAAACGGTGGCGGTTTTTTCAGGCAAACGGCGCAAAGCCGCACGAATTCGCGCCAACAATTCATTAGTCCCGAAAGGTTTTATAACATAATCATCCGCGCCCGCGTCCAACGCTTCGACAATCGTTTTTTCGTCCGTCTTGACCGACACAACGATAATCGGAGTTTCTGAAAATTCGCGGATTTTTCGGCACAACTCTAAGCCGCCGACATTCGGCATCTGTAAATCGGTGATAACCAAATCAGGCTTCCAATCGTGAAAAAGTTCGATGCCAGCTTCGCCTTCGCTTGCCGTGCGAATGTCAAAGCCGTGCGCCGCCAAAATCTGCCGCATCACACGGATAATTTGCGGTTCGTCGTCAACTACCAGAATTTTTTTTCTTTCAATCATTAGCCCAATTGTCCTGAATTTAGCGGCAACTCGAACATAAATTTTGCACCAATTTTGCCGCTTTCAACCCAAATTCTGCCGTCGTGTGCTTCGATAATGCCGCGCACGATTGCCAAGCCCATCCCGAAACCTGTTCCCGTTTTGTCGCCGCGATAGAATTTTTGAAAAATTTGGTTGCGTTCGTTCACCACAACGCCTTTGCCTTCGTCTTCCACCGAAATTTCCAGACAATCCTCGATTTGCCCAGCTGAAATAATGATGTTTGACTTGGATGGCGAATACTTCACGGCATTATCAATCAAATTATAAATGACTTCGGATATTGCTTTCGAGTCAACCGAAATTTTCGGAAGATTTTTTGCCAAATTCACCGAAACTCGATGATTTGCCGCCAAACTTTCGGCGCGTTGCAAAGCGTTCGAGATAATTTCCTCAACATTCGTCGGAGTTTTTCGCAAATGAAATTCGCCCGCTTCGAGCCGTGCGACTTCGACTATTGATTCAACAAAATTATTTAAACGGTCGGTTTCTTCGTCAATAATTTCCAACAATTCTTCGCGTCCGTCGGGTTCGAGCGTGATATGAAGAGCGTTTTCCTGATTTTCTTCCAACAACTATCGTAACCGCCGCTTTTATCGAAGTCAGCGGCGTTCGCAAATCGTGCGTTACGGCATCGAGCAAAGCCGATTTCAACTTTTCGCTCTGCTTTAACGCTTCGGCTTGGCTGGCTTTTTCAAATGCTTCTTGCAGTTCACGATAAAGTCTTTCGGCTTCTTCGGCGCGTCGTTTCGCTTTGGCGGAAAGTTGTCCCGCCGTAATTGCCACCACGAAAAAAGCAAAGAGCGCAATCCAATTCTGCGGATCGGCAATCGTCAAAGTTCCAAACGGCGGCAGAAAAAAATAATTAAAACACAACATTGCCAAAACCGAAGCGAAAATCGCCGATTTACTGCCAAACACAGTGGCGAGAAACAAAATAAACAGCAGAAAAACCAAAGCCACCGTAATCGGATTGACAAAATTTCCAAGCGCAAACATTATCGCCGTCAAAATTGACAAACCCGACACGGCAAGCAAATACGCCATTAAAGTTTTGGGAAAAAATGTTTTCACGTTTCGTTATTTTTTCTTTTTTTGAGGCAAATGTAAAAGACATTCTTATTAATTATTTTGAACTTCCCACACTTTTTTTTCGTAAAAACCAACGCCTAATCTTGAGAATGCTTTTTGCTCTTTTCATATTCACGACTTATTGGAGTAAAATCCAAATAAGCGAAAGCAAAAATTTTGGAGAAATAAAATGTTAAAAAAGATAGTTCAGCAAGTTGGAAATTATAAAGTTTTAAGTTTTCTAATCGTCGCATCCTTGGTCGTTATGTCGGGATGCAAATCGAATTTATTCGGCAACGAGGAAATTCCCTCAACGCAATCGCAACCGCAACCACCACCACAACAACCGCAAACGCCCGTCGTCGTTGAAGGCGTGCGGACATCGTATGCCGATGTGGTTGATAAAACATCGCCCGCTGTGGTCAGGATTGAGGCGGAACGCAAGACAAAATCTACACCACAACAATTTCCCTTTGCGGATGATCCGCAATTTCGTGAGTTTTTCAAAAACTTGCCGCAACAACAATCACCGCAACAACGCCCGAAAATTGAGCGCGGACTCGGTTCGGGCGTGATTATCAGCGCGGATGGCACAGTTTTGACCAATCATCATGTCATTGACGGTGCGGAAAAAATTACTATCACGATGAACGATAACAAAACTTTTGTCGCCAAAATCGTCGGTTCTGATCCGCCATCGGATTTGGCGGTTTTGAAAATCGAGGGCGAAAACTTGCCGTTTTTGAATCTCGGAAACTCGGACAATGTGCGCGTCGGCGATATTGTTTTGGCAATCGGCAATCCACTCGGCATCGGGCAAACCGTTACCGCAGGAATTATCAGCGCAAAAGGTCGTCGAACCGGTTTGAGCGACGGCAGTTTTGAAGATTTCCTGCAAACCGACGCGCCGATAAATCGCGGCAATTCGGGCGGTGCATTGGTCAATCTCAACGGCGAACTAATCGGCATCAATTCGCAGATTTTGTCTTCGGGAAGCGATGGCGGAAGCATCGGCATCGGCTTTTCGATTCCGTCCAATATGTCAAAATCCGTGATGGAACAACTTTTGAAAGACGGCAAAGTTCATCGCGGATTACTCGGAGTCA
Source organism: Acidobacteriota bacterium (assembly GCA_031418635.1). Lineage (GTDB taxonomy): Bacteria > Acidobacteriota > Blastocatellia > Pyrinomonadales > Pyrinomonadaceae. The sequence continues at coordinate 2,342 of JANOXW010000246.1, read as the reverse complement.
ACATCCAAAATATCACTCCCGATACGGCTAAAGCACTTGATTTGAAAGACACCAAAGGCGTTATCGTGAGCAATGTGCAACCGGACAGCGCGGCAGATAAAGCTGGTGTCAAACGCGGCGATATTATTACGGCAATAAACGGCGACGCGATTGAAGACAGCAATAATCTCCGCAACAAAGTCGCCGGCACACAGCCCGGAACCGAAATTAAATTAACCATTTTGCGTGATGGCAACCAAGAAGAATTGACCGCCAAACTCGACGAATTTAAGGCTCAAGGCGTAAAACCCGATGAAAATTCGGACGAAAACGACAACCGCCAAAACAACTCGGAACAAAACGGCAAACTCGGACTTTCGCTGCAACCGCTAACGCCCGAAATCATCAAACAACTCGAATTACCAGCAGATAGCAAAGGCTTGGTCGTAACCGAAGTTGACCCGAACGGCGCGGCGGCAGAGGAAGGCATCGCCCGCGGCGACGTAATTTTGGAAATCAACAAAAAGTCGGTCAGCACCACCGAAGACGTGCAATCCGCGCTTACCAAAGCCGGCGATAAACCGATTTTGTTGTTGGTTACGCGCAAAGGTCAAACTATTTATTTGACGATTACGCCAAATAAATAGAAAGAATACGTCTCCAAGTAGAAACTAATGCCAAATTGCTTGAATAAATGAGATTTATTAGCCGCAGACTAAAGCGGATGACGCAGATCTTTTGTTGATTTATCCGCGTCATCCGTCTTAACCTGCGGCTATTTTTACAACTTAATATTCTGTAATCTAAGTTTCTTGATAGTTTTAGATTGAACGAAATTCCGAACTTTTTACCTTTTATTTTTTACCTTTTCATCGCCTTTATTATCAATCGGTGGCGCGGTTTTATCTTCGATTGAAAAGGTTTCGCGCTTGCCTTGCAGTTGAAAATTTTTGCCGTTCCATTTGTAGCGATTGCGGGTGAAAAAAGTCGGACAACAAAGCTGTTCCAGATCACCTGTAATTTTCGACGTTTCGATTGCCCCCAAAATAAAGCGGTCTTGCCCGAAGAGTTCGACAACGAGTTCGCCTGTTTCAGCTCGTAACTCTTTCAAACCGCCGTCGGCACGGTCGCCTGTCCGAAAATACCAAATCAGTTCCGGTTCTTCGGCTTTCATCGTAAAAATATAAACGAGTTGCGGAATTGCCGAACCTGCGGTTTCGATTTTCAAAATGACCATCGCTTCGTCTTCGCCGTCGCCCGTTACGTCACCGAATTTTGTCGTAATGTATGATAAACCAATTTTTTCCTCGGACATTCGCCGCACGCCATTTTCCAGCGTTGCTTCTTTGCCGTCAACGTCTTGCCAACCACGCGGCAACGGATAAACATAGTTTTTGAAGTCAAACTTTCCAATCGGCGAATCGGTTGTCTTATTTTTTTTGTCCAAAATCTCATTTTGTAAATTTGGGAGTTTCGGCGTATCCAAATTTTCGATTGGTTTATTAACATTTGAATAAGTCGCATTTGATACAACCTGAACTTTTTCAGTTTCATTATCTTTACAGGCAGAAAATAAAATGCTAATAACCAGCATTAGCAACGGGAGTTTTATATTTTTCAAATTTTATTACAGACCTCTTAACGTTAGTTTATTCAAATCAAAAACAAAATGTAAATAACTAGCATCAAATTGTTATTTTTTTGATGTGTTGTCATTTATTGCTTGCGTTAGTTTAGGGCGTGTGTCAAAATTTAGTATTGCTAATTATTCATTGAATAAAACAAGATAACAAGGAGATTTTTTTAATTAGATGTCAGAAAACGGAACTGTAACGGCGACGGACGAAGTGATTGAAACTTCCGCCGCCACGACAAATGACGAAACTGCTGAAAACACGGAAGATGTTTCATATCACGCAGTTGAAAAAGAAGGGAATGTAACGGCTATTTGGGAAATGCAAGGGCGCAGGCATATTCGCACGATTGCTCCGCGTTCCAGCGAAGGCAAACAGATTTTAGCTCTGTTTGAAACCGCCGCTTAGAACAATTTGCGGAAATATTTAGATTAAACTTGCTGATAGTCGAATAAATCCTTGCCTTTTTGTAAAGACAGAGTTACTATAAATTGCATTCCAAAATAAGCAGTTCAAAATTTGTCGGTGCTTTCAAAAGATTCAGTTGTTTCTAAACAGCCGACGGATTTTTGGAATTTCTAACCCTTTTTGATAAAAACGGAGGTAATTTTTTATGCTGTATGGAGCTTTGGCTTTGATTTCGGGCGCAATCGCTGTCGTTTGTTTTGTGTATTATAAAAGAAGTTACGATGATAGAAAGCTGTTTTTGGGTTTTGTTGTTTTTTTATT
>JANOXW010000245.1:0-4175 GCA_031418635.1 Acidobacteriota bacterium | reverse complement strand
GCCAAATTTGACAATTTCTTCAACTTTTTTCCGCAATTCTTCGCAACCCGTATTTTCAACCCAATATTGTCGTGGAACTTCGTCCAAAATCCCGTTCGGCGGTCCGTGTGTAATTAAAATATCAATGTCGTTCGGAATTAGTTTCCACTTTTCCGCCAATTCCGCGCCACGATTCAGATTAAACGCCCAATCAAAAAATCGCGGTTGCCACGGCGAACCGTAAATCTTCAAACCTTCGATTTCCACCAAAGAATCTTGGAGATAAATTATCGAATCATCAAGCATCTGTCGGGCGTAAGAATTATTTGTTTCAAAAAGCCAATCGTGATTTCCCGCGATAAAAATTTTTATTTTGTGCGGAAGATTGGCAAACCACCGATTAAACGCGACGATTTGCGGAACATTTCCAACCGTCGTCGCATCTCCCGCATGAATCAAAATATCGCCGTCGGGAACGGTGATTTGCTCGTTACAATTATGAGTATCGGAAAGACAAACGATTTTCATTAGACATTATTTGAAATAAGCAAAAAAGGTCATATTCTAGTCGTTGACGGCGGTTGGATGGCTCGTTAAAGTTTTATAAAAAAGGAATAATTGTTATGTATCAAAAAACTTATTACGCAACACATCCCGAATCAATTTACGGCGCAATGAACGACGAATTGCGCGAACTTTATTTGGTTAATGACATTTTCGCCGAAAACGAGATTCGGCTGAATTATTCGCATTTTGACCGCATCGCCGTCGGTGGCGCGTTTCCAACAAGCAAGAAAATTTCTCTGCCGACGCATACCGAACCCGAATCGGCGAAGGGCAAACCGTTTCTCGACCGCCGCGAAATGGGCGCAGTCAACATCGGCGAAGGTCGCGGTAAAATCACGGTTGACGGCGAAAGTTATCAACTCGGCAAAATGGATTGTCTTTATATTGCAAAAGAAAGTGCGGAAGTTTCTTTTGAATCGGACGATGCCGCAAATCCCGCAAAGTTTTATCTGCTTTCGACGCTGGCGCACAAGCGTTTTGAAACTAAACTTTTGACCGCCGCAGATGCCAACAAACTGCATCTCGGTTCGGTTGAAACTTCAAACGTCAGAACGGTTTATCAACTTATTATTCCCGGCGTTTGCGAATCGTCGCAACTTGTAATGGGTTTGACGACACTCGAAAAGCGCAGTGTTTGGAACACTTGTCCGCCGCACATTCACGAACGGCGTTCGGAAGTTTATCTGTATTTCGACCTCGACGAAAAGGCGCGAATTATGCACTTTATGGGACAAACCGAAGACACGCGGACGATGATTATGGAAAACGAACAAGTCGTTTTATCGCCGCCGTGGTCAATCCACATGGGCGTTGGAACATCGAATTACAGTTTCGTCTGGGCGATGGGCGGCGAAAATTTGGATTATACGGATATGAATGTTTTGGACATTTGCCAACTCAAATAACAGAAACCTGTGCAAATTAAACCTGAAAACATTTGCTCACCTGCTTATTTCTTGACCTTTCAGTATTGAGGATTTTACATAAATTTATCTTGGGCATTCTCTCATTTTATCGCGTCCAGAAACGGTTTCATTTCCAGAAGCTTGATGTCGTCCCGTTGGCGTAACTGGCGCAAAAACCAGCCTTTGTGTCCTGCGCCGTAAGTGATTAGGAACCGCTTACCTTCGTAACGATGTTTTTCTAGTGCTTTTTCGATATTCCAATAATGCGCGATGTTGATATTTTCCCAGCCGCCCAAACCGATTTCTGCGTTGAATAACTTGTTATAAACTTGCAAACCGATGTCTTCGATACGGTCGTATTCATCGGTGTGAATAAAATACGGATCGTTTTCTTTGCCCGTGGCTTTGAGCATCTCGTCGGAACGCTTAGTTGCTTCCGTATAGGCTTCCCAATCTGCCTTTCGTGCGGGGTTTTCGCTGATTTCTTTGAGTTTTTTATTGCGGTCGTCGTTCATAAACTTTGTCCAGCCCGCTGTCGGAATAATCTCGAACTTCATTTCTTTAGTTAGCGGAAAAATGACGTTGACGTATTCGGGAAAAACCTTGACACGAGGTTCGGTAATCACACCGGTTTGCTTAAACTGTCGCATCGCTTCATCAAATCTGTCCGGCGGAATTTCTGTCAGGATAAAATCAGGCTTGATTTGCTTGATAAGTTTGGTCAGATACGCGATATTATAAACCGAATCGGTCAGATGACCGGAATGAATCGTGCCAAGCACCAAAACTTCATTTTTAACCTTTTTCGCTTTCTGGGCAAAACTTGTTGCGACCGAAGAAAATAAGAGTAGTCCAATCAGAACTACCGAAGAAAAGCAATGTAGTTTTTTCATATAGGTTGCGGCATTCATTACTCAATAAAAATACCGCGTGCGCTCCGTTAATTGATTATGCTGTGAACAACACAGAAACCGCTACAGCAAATAATTTGACTTGTCCAGCGTGTCAATTATCGCACATCAAGAAAAATGGTCATACTTACGACGCAATAAAACTATCAATGTTTGATCTCATTGATCGAATGGTTTAAGCCAATGAGTATCAAGATTAATGCGAAAAAGTTTATCATTTTCAAAAAGCGAACGATTTCACGAGGAAGCCATTGAGTATTTTATTTCAAATTACAATTTTGTTACTTGAGCATTAATTTTAGTTTAATCCCAAATCTTTAATCTCGAATCTGCCCTGCGCTTCTTTACAATTTTATTTTTTAAAGCCAAAATACTCCGTCTAAATAAAAATCCCCTTCAAAATTGTCAGGAGAAGTTAAATGAAAAATGTATTTGGAAGACTTGCGCTTGCGCTCGTTGCTGTTTTTTTGTTGTTTATGGCTTTTAGCATCGCAGGTTTTGCCCAAGACCTCGATGATGTAACGATTAGCGGGAAAGTCGTTGACTCGAACAACGCACCCATTGTCGGTGCAACCGTTACGGCAACGCGCGTCGAAACCGGCGATGAGCGCACTTTTGTAACTAACGATGATGGACGTTATCGTCTTATTGAACTCAAACCCGGACTTTACAAAGTTAAAGTAGCGGCAAACGGATTCGGGACAAAGGAAAAAACCGAAATTCAAACAATTTCAGCCCAAAGCGTACAACTCGATTTTACACTTGCGCCCGCCGATGTCGTTGCTCAACAAATCGTTACTATCGAAGCCGACGATTCGGTGGTTGATACAACCCGAATAATAGTTGGTGGAACAATTTCAGGACGCGACATCGAGGAAATTCCAAATAATTCGCGCAATCCGCTCGACCTTGTTTTAACGCTTGGCGGAACTTCCGAAGAAGCACTTTCAACCCGCAACTTGGCGGAAGACCGCAACGTAACTAACGCGACTGCTCCGGCTGAACAAGGAAATTTTTCACTTTCCGGCGGCGTTTCGTATTCAAATAATATTACGATTGACGGCTTAGACAACAATGACGACCTCGCGGCAAATGTCCGTTTCCAACCGTCGCTCGAATCTATCGAAGAGGTTCAGGTTATCACCAATCAATTTTCCGCCGAATATGGACGGGCTTCGGGTGGTCGGATAAATTTGCGGACACGAAGCGGAACAAACCGTCTGCGTGGACGCGCATTTTTCTTTTTCCGCGATGACAATTTGAACGCGAATTCTTTTTATAACAACAGTCGTGGATTTGCGCGACTTCCGTTGACCGAATACAATCCGGGATTTACACTCAGCGGACCGGTTGTTTTGCCAAAAATCTACGACGGACACAATCGGACATTCTTCTCGTTCGCGTATGAATACAACAATTTAACCGACACGACATTTATCAATACCTTTGTGCCGTTAGTTTCAAATCCGCGTTTTCCGCTTCCGGCTGGAAATGCCGCGTGTCCGGTCTTAGCGTGCGGAGACTTGGCAGCATATAATGTTCTTTTTTCGACACCTAATTCCGACCACATTGTTACCGCAAAAATTGACCATAGATTGTATTCAAAAAACGATTTTACGATTGGTTATCAGTTTGGTCGAAGAAAAAATCGCCGAACCAGAGGATCAACTACGACACGGTTAGATGAAGCACTTCAGGCGCGAAATACCGATAGCGATGCCATTAACTTTACGGATAATCACATATTTAATGGAAGAACCGTCAATCAATTTCGTTTTCAATACTCGATTTTCGAGCCGAGTTTTCAAACCGA
>JANOXW010000244.1:0-4348 GCA_031418635.1 Acidobacteriota bacterium | reverse complement strand
AAACGTGATGACATCAACCTTTCGCGCAAAATCTCTGACCTTATCTAAATCTTCGTATTCGGCTTCGAGTTCAAAATCGGCGACTTGTCCGGTCGGCGTGTCCGCCGCGGGCGAAAATGTGTGAACGCGATAGCCCATTTTCTGCGCTTCGACAGCAAACATTCGCCCAAGCTGTCCGCTGCCGAAAACGCCGATGGTCGAGTTTGGTAAAATTTGCTCTCTTTTCATTTGAATCAATCTTGCCACTTATAGCCGTAAGCGATATTTTCCCGTTTTTGGGCAAACCACGTTTTTTGTTGCTCCGATGGATTCTCAAAACCCCACTTTTCGGCATAAACCAAAAACATATAAATCAAACGCCACCTGCAAAACATCGTGATTTCTTCGAGCGTTAATTTCAAAGGCATATTTTCCGAGTAACCTTCTAACAACCAAACAAGCAGATGCAAACCTTCTTTTCGCCATCCGTGCGGGTAAATCGTAACGGCGATGTCATAAACAAACCAATGATAGCAACAGTCGTCAAAATCGAAGATATTCAATTTGTCTTTTTGATAGCGGTAATTTGTTTCGCCAAAATCGCCGTGTATCAAACCGAATGTTTCAGCCGATTTCGGATAATCTTTTAATCGTTCTCTCTGCACGTCCAATTCCCGCCAAATAACTTTCTCTGACTTTGGTAAAAACTTGTCCGCTTTAAGCAATAATTTATCTTCATCCCAAGCAAATCTGCGGAGATTATCGAAAGGAATGTATGTTTTCGAGAGCGCGTGAATTTGTCCGATAGTTTTGCCGCGAAGTTTGAAATGCTCTTTGTTGGATTTGGCGGAATCGTATCTAAAACGCTCACCTTCGGCTTCCTCAAAGACACATGCAAACAGCGAACTTTCGGCAAAATTTATTTCTTCAATCAGCCGTCCCGCAACAGACGGAATCGGTAGCATCGCGCTGATGCCGCCGCGACGAAGAAAGGCGACAAAATCGAGTTCCGCTTCGATTTGATTTTTCGTTTTCCGATAGGTTGGCGTGAGCCGAAGATACCGCTTTTTGCCGGATTCGATAAAACTGAAAACATAATTGGCGGAATGGCTGACGTGCCGGAGTGAATTTGGATCACCGCGCCACAACTCAATAGCGGCAATCGCAAACATTCGCTCAGGCTGTCCGCTTCCGAAAACACCGATAGTTGAATTTGGCAGAATTGATTTCATTTGATTTTGCGACCAAGGAAAATCAAAGTTTATCACAGATAAAACTGACTAAATCAATCTCTGAAAGCAAAATTCACGGCAACGATTTCAACTGATTGGAAAAATCGTTTCTCTTTTTGAATTTATTTCGGGAACAAAAATCAAAGTGTGGTGTCTAACTTGATGGCGGAAATGAAAGTTTTGATTAGACAAATCTGAGTTTTCGTCAACTCTTGAAACGAGATTGGCAACCGAAAAACAGAGAGGAAAAAAATATGTTAGATCAATTAGTGGAATCAAAAAACAATCAAAGCGGAAACAGAAAACTTAGCGGGCTTTTGCTGACAACTTCAGTGGCTGTATTTTTGGCGTTGACTATCGCGCTTATCTTCAGTTTGTTTAGCCATAGTTTGGCAATGGGCAACGAAAATCTCGATATTACGGCTTTAATTAGTCCAATCAGTCCGCCGGATGAAGCACCGCCTGAACCTACGAAACAAACACAATCTGCGAAAAAAACGATTAGCCAACTACCTTCGCGGCAAGTAGATATGTTGCGAATTGAAGAATCGCCTACCATAATTCCGAAAACCGTGTCGGTTACGCAAAATCAACAAAAATCGCGTCCTGCATCAGAATTCAAAATTAACGGAATTGATTCTCCGGCAATGTCATCCGGTTCCGACACAATCAGACGGGGAAACAATAATCAAACAGGTGGAACTTCATTTGCGGACAGAGATGATAAACCGTCGTCAGTAGAAATAAAAGATAAAATTCCTTCGCCACCGCCGATTATCAAACCGATTCCGAAACCGGAACCCAAAACAGAGAAAACGATTTCGGGCGGCGTGGTCAATGGAAAAGCATCATATTTAGCTCAACCGACATATCCGGCGGCGGCGCGTGCCGTCCGTGCGAGTGGTCAGGTAAAAGTGCAAGTTACGATTGACGAAGACGGAAAAGTTATCTCGGCAAACGTCGTCAGCGGACATCCGTTGTTACAATCAGCCGCTTTGAGTGCGGCGAAGTCTTCCAAATTTACGCCGACTTTTTTATCACAGCAAAAAGTGAAAGTAAGCGGTTTTATCGTTTATAATTTTGTTGACCGATAAGCGGAATATAATCTTTCATCAAAAAAACTGATAAAGAATTGAGGGAAAGCGAATTTATAGTTCGCTTTCTTTTTTACGATATTCGATAAATTTCCACGCCGTCCTTAAATTCAACCACAATTTTGCCTTGCATTTCCGCATAATCGAGATGCGCGACGGCTTCGGAAATCGCTAAAAAACGATGCACATCCTTGTCAATCGCATCTGGAAAAAGCCTTTGGGCGACATCAAAAGCGGTTACGCCCGATTGTTCAACCAAACTAATCACACGCTTTTGGCGTTCATCAATCGCCCGCACATAGCGACTAAAAATCTCTTCAAAATCGTCAATCGGTTCGCCGTGTCCGCCAAACGTGCGTGTCGGTGCAAGGAGGCGCAAACGTGCTAAACTAACCAAGTATTCGGCTAAAGATTGAAAGCGTTTTTCTTTGTCAATCGGGTCGGGCGAAATAATCGGATTTGGCGTAATGCGCTTTAAGACACAATCGCCGGCAATCAATGTCCGGTTGGCTTCGCGCAAAAACGAACAAGAGCCGGGCGTGTGTCCGGGCGTGTGCAAAACCTTTAAAGTTCCGCTCTTAAATTCGAGTTCCATCTCGTCTTTTAATTCGGAAAACTCGCCGTCGGAAAGCGCGTCAGTCAAAAGCGAAATATCGCGGTAAAGACCTTGCATTTCTTGAAAAACAGCGGTTGGAACACCGGCGCGAATCATCAATTTATGATGTTCTTCGCGGGCAAGTCTGCCAAAAAGATGTCCTGTTTCCCAATTGTGAACGAGAATTTCGGCATTTTTCGCCTCGTCGCGCACCTGTTTTGCCAATCCGCAATGGTCTTCGTGCGCGTGTGTCAGGACGATTCTTTCAACATCCGAAAAATTAACGCCGTTGAATTTTAACTTTTCGCGCAAAGCGTCAGCGGCTTGCTTTGTTTTCGGTCCGACATCAATCAGCGTCAGTGGTTCTTCTTTGATAAGATAAACATTGACATCGCCGACATAAAAAGGCGTTGGAATTGAAAGCGGAATTATTTTCATAAAAAAGCTATAATAACTTTAATCGCAAAAGACTTAAAGGATATGAAATTGAAAGACCAATCCAGAATCCAAAATCCAAAATCCAAAATCGTCATCGTTGGCGCAGGACCGGCGGGCGCGAGTTTGGCGATTCGGCTGGCAAAAGAAAACTTTGATGTCGTTTTGATTGAGCGCGAAAAATTTCCGCGCCACAAACTTTGTGGTGAATTTATCTCGCCCGAATGTCTTGTGCATTTTGCCGAGTTAGGCGTTTTGGATGAAATGCTAAAAGTCGGCGGCGATAGAATTACGGAAACCGTTTTTTACGCGCCCAACGGAAAATCGGTCAGCGTTCCAAGCCACTGGTTTAACGGCGATTTAAACGGCGCGTTGAGCATTAGTCGGGCTGAAATGGATTGGAAATTATTGGAAAAAGCCAAAGAACTCGGCGTTGAAATTTTGGAAGAAACGCAAGTTATCGGCATTTTATTCGACAACGACGAAGTTTGCGGTGTAAAAATCAGAACTAAAGTGGGCGAAACTCAAGAGATTTCAGCCGATTTAACGATTGACGCAACCGGACGCGCTAGTGTTTTAGCAAGTTTAGCTAAAAAGTCCAAAGTCCAAAGTCCAAAGTCCAAAGTTGCGGAAATCCAAAATCCAAAATCCAAAATCCAAAATCGGCTGGTTGGCTTTAAGACGCATTTGCAAAATGTAAATTTAGCCAAAGGTGTGTGCGAGATTTATTTTTTTCGCGGTGGTTATGGCGGTTTGAGTTTTGTCGAGAATAATCGGGCAAATCATTGCTTTTTGATTCGCGCCGAAGTTGTCAAAGAATTTGCGGGCGACGCTGATAAAATTCTCGAAAAAGTTATCTTTCAAAACACACGCGCCCACGAAACGATGCAGAATGCCGAACCGATTTTTGATTGGTTAGCGGTTTCGGTGAATGGTTTCGGGCGAAAAGATTTATGTCCAACGAAAAATCTGTTCACCGTCGGCGACGCGGCGGCGTTTATTGATCCGTTCAC
>JANOXW010000243.1:0-3181 GCA_031418635.1 Acidobacteriota bacterium | reverse complement strand
CGGTTTTACGAAAAATTTGGGGACGCAAGGCTTCGCAAGGCGGACGCGATCACACTTCGCATCGGCTGGTTGCGCTCGGACTTTCGGAACGCTCCGCCGTGTTGATGCTTTACGGTTTGGCACTTGCGGCAGGCGTTCTTTCATTATTGGTAAATCAACTTCAGCCGTTACAAAGTTTGGCATTGATCGCCTCGTTCACGGTTGTTTTAACCATTATCGGCGTTTATCTTGCAAAGGTTAAGGTTTATAAAGAACAATACGAAGAACTTGCTTTGCAGAACAAGGCGGCTTTCGGTTTCTTGCTCAATCTTTCACACAAACGTCGTATTTTTGAGGTGATCTTAGACGCGCTTTTCATTTCTATCGCTTATTACGGCGCGTATAATTTGTTGTTCGGCAAATTTGAGGACACTAAAAATTGGATGTTATTTGTCAAAACTCTGCCGATTTTGATTGTTGTCAAACTTTTCGCGTTTCTGCTGGTCGGCGTTTATCGCGGCATTTGGCGTTACACGAGTATTGACGATTTTGTTACATTCGCCAAAGGCATCGCGCTAGGTTCGATTCTAAGTGTTTTAGCGATTTTAGTTATCTATCGGTTTGAAAATTATTCACGGGCGGTTTTCGTACTTGACGCACTACTTTTATTTTTCGCTCTTGCCGGTAGTCGAATGGCGTTTCGTTTTTTCCGTCAAATTTTACCGACACCGATTTCCAAAGCCGGACGCAAAGTTTTGATTTACGGCGCGGGCGACGGCGGCGAGATGATTTTGCGCGAACTGAAAAACAATCCCGAATGGAATTATATGCCGATTGGATTTGTTGACGACGATCCGCTCAAAAAAGATAAAATTATTCACGGTCTGCGCGTTTTTGGCGGAAACGGTTCGTTAAAAACAATTTGCCGCGACAATGATGTGCAAGAAATTTTAGTGTCGTTCCGCCGCGTTTCGCCCGACAAACTCAAAGAAGTCCGCATTATCTGTCAGGATGTCAATATTTCGCTCAAACGGGCTTTAATGAAAATCGAGCCGATTGATTTTGATTAATTTCAGTAACGCTGTCGGGACGCTGGCATTACTTTTGCGCTTTCAGAACTTGCCCGATTTGTGTTAGCCTTTTGGTTGAATCTAATATCGAACTTTCTCTAAATGGTAAAATCAATCAAATTAGCGACAATCGCTCAACGCGCCCTCTTGCTTGGCGTGGGATTTGTCTGCCTGATTAGCGTTTTTTTTATCTTTAAATGGTGTTTTGCTTATACCATTGCTACGAATTCCGAGTTTAAAGAGGTCGCTGAATTCGCGGTTAATCTTGCTCCGAATATCCCGCAATCTCATTATACTTTAGCGGCGTTGACTGAAAAGACTTTTTTACCCGAAGATTTGGCAAAATCTTTAGCCGAATACGAAAAAGCGACTGCGCTTGCGCCAAACGATTATCGGATGTGGTTTGCGCTTGGAAAAGCGCGGGAACGCAGCGGCAACGCTGACGGCGCAGCACTTGCGCTGAAAAAAGCAGTCGAACTTGCCCCGAATTATGCGCGTGTTCTTTGGGCGTATGGAAATATTCTACTGCGACAGAATAAAACCGCCGAAGGCTTTGCCGAAATGAGAAAAGCCGCGGAAGGCGATAAAACTTTTATCAATCCGTTGGTGGCGACGGCTTGGCAAATTTTTGACGGCGACATCGCCCAGGTAAAGCAGAATGTCGGCGATTCGACTCAAATAAACTTTGTCCTGCCAACATTTTTAGCCAAACAAAACCGCTTTGACGAAGCCTTTGCCATTTGGGATTCGTTGCCCGCCGATGCTAAAAAAACGACCTTTAAGGAAAACAGTGAAGAGTTTTTCAAACAATTGCTTGAGACAAAAAAATATCGTGATGCGTTGCGGGTAAGAGCGCAAATCAATGACGCAGACGCGGAAAATATCGCCGTCGAAACAATTTCCAACGCGAGTTTTGAAACAGACATAACGCCGAATTCAGACATTTTCGGTTGGCAAATCGCCGACGGCATTCAACCGCAAATCGGCTATGACATCGCGCAGAAACGAAGAGGAAATCAAAGTTTGGTCATTGTTTTTAACTCGCCAAACGGTCAGGACTTTCGAGCAATTTCAAACACCGTAGTAGTTGAGTCAGGCAAAAACTACGGATTTGAAGCCTTTTACAAGTCTAATCTAAAGACTTCCGCGACGCTTCGTTGGGAAATTGTTGATGCTTCGGACACAAAAGTTTTGGCAGCAACCGAAGCAGTTGCGGCTAATGCCGATTGGACGGGTTTGACGGCAAGTTTCACCGTTCCCGAAACTACCCAAGCGATTACGATTCGCTTGGCGCGGGATGTTTGTAAAATATCGCCGTGTCCGATTGCGGGAAAAATTTGGTTTGACGATTTCAACTTAATCAATCGCTAAAAATGGAGAAAAGAAAAAAAACTTCAGATAATCCGGCGTGGTATCAGAAAGCATATTTAGACGATAATCCTTCGCGTCTGAGTGGAATTATTATCGTTTTACTCTGCGTGATGCTCGTTTTTTCAACCATCGCCTACGGCGCAGTTGAAACTTGGGCAGTTGGTTTTCTTTCGCTTTTTGCCGGTGCTATTGTCATTTTTTGGATCGCGGATGCTTTGCTAAAAAAAGAACTTTGGGTTAGTTTCAGCAAACTCCAACTTCCTTTATTGGGACTGATTCTGATTGGCTTAATCCAACTTTTGCCGCTTCGCAGTTCAAATATTTCAAGCGATTTGCTGTCAGTTCCGGCGGCTAGTTCGCTTTCACTTGACCCGTATTTAACGAAACTCGCCATTGTTCAGCTAATTATCTATTTTATCTTTTTTGCCGCCGCACTGACTTTTATCAACATCCAAACCCGTCTGCGAAAAATTGTCGTGGCAATCGTCATTTTCGGTGCGCTGATGGCGTTCTTCGGTATTTTGCAAAGGCTTGCCGGTGTCGAAGGCATCTATGGTTTGCGTCCAAGTCCAAATGCTATTGCATTTGCTTCATTCGTCAATCAGCATCATTTTGCCGCTTTTATGGAAATGACGATTGGCTTAACACTCGGACTAATTTTTGGCAAAGCAACAGATAAAGACAAGCGGTTTTTGCTATTGATTGCCGCCGTTTTGATGGGCATTGCGCTTGTTATGACGAGTTCGCGTGGCGGAATGTTG
>JANOXW010000242.1:0-1986 GCA_031418635.1 Acidobacteriota bacterium | reverse complement strand
TTTTGGCTTTGGTGAAAAATGATGAGCGCGTTGGCGAACTCGGCGAAGGCGATGAAGGTTTGATTGTTTTGGACGAAACGCCGTTTTATGCCGAAGCCGGCGGACAAGTCGGTGATGTCGGGACAGTCAGCAGTCAGCAGTCAGCAGTCAGCAGTAAAGAAGAAGAAACTTCTGCTCACCGCTCACCGCTCACCGCTCACGTCTTTGATACTTTTGCGCCGATTGCGGGAATTGTTTTGCATAAATCGAAAATCGAACGCGGTTCGATAAAAGTCGGCGATGAAGTTACGGCGATGGTTGATGCGGCAAAACGCGATGCGACGCGGCGTAATCATACGGCGACGCATCTGGTTCACGCGGCTTTGAAGGAAGTTCTCGGCACGCACGTCAAGCAAGCCGGTTCGGTGGTTGCGCCTAATTTTCTGCGGTTTGATTTTACGCATTATCAATCTTTGACGACGGAAGAAGTCGAGGAAGTCGAAGATTTGGTCAACCGCTATATTTTGCAAAATGAGCCGGTGGAAACGGATTTGATGGCGATTGAAGACGCGATGAGTTCGGGCGCGGTTGCGCTTTTTGGCGAAAAATATGGTTCGGACGTGCGAGTTTTGCGCGTCGGAAGCGGCGAATTTTCCAAAGAACTGTGCGGCGGAACTCACGTCAGAGCAACGGGCGACATCGGCAGTTTCAAAATCACGGCGGACGAATCAATCGCTTCGGGTGTGCGGCGAATCCGCGCCGTTACGGGCATTGACGCTTTCGAGCGTTTCCGCGACGATGAGATTTTAATTGAAAAATCGCTCTCGTTTCTAAAAACTCAGCGCGACCAATTGCCGAATGCGATTGAAAAATTACAGGACGAATTGAAAAAAACACGGCGCGAAAACGACGAATTGAAAATGAAAATCGCCACGGGCGCGATTGGCAATGGTTCATCAACATTTTCCGACGATACAAAGGAAATCAACGGCGTAAATGTCGTCGCAAAAATCGTCGAAGGTTTAGACAAAGGCGGGATGCGTCATTTATCCGACACGCTATTGGCAAAAATGAAATCTGGCGTAGTCGTTTTAGGTCGCACGGAAGAAGACAAAGTTTCATTTATCGTGCGCGTTTCCGACGATTTGACCGACAAAGTTAAAGCCGGCAAAATCGTGCAGGAAATCGCCCCGATTGTCGGCGGAAAAGGCGGCGGAAGACCCGATATGGCGGAAGGCGGCGGAACTGATGCGAGCAAATTGGACGACGCTTTGCAAGCAAGTTATAAATCAGTTGAAAAGATGTTAGGTGAGGTGAGCAAATTTCAATGAATTAGCTGAACAGTTTGTAGATATTTTTGAGCGGTTGATTAATCGTGAAAAAATAGACGTTTACGAAGAAGATTTGAGTTTTTTATTCGAAGCGATTGCTCGAAATCTAATTGAATGCCCATTAACATTTGACGGAGTAACGGGCTTAACTTCAAAAATCAGAAAGTCCCATCAAATCGTCTTTGAAGGGAAAATGTGGATTATGAATATTGAAAAAGGAAATAAATGGAAGGATTGGTTAGAGCCTTTCGGAGCGATTGTTACTGATAAGCGAATAACAAAACAAGGTGTTTGGATCAAGATTTGGGTTGGTGAATATTTGGGTGAAGGTGAATTATCAGAGATTTTTGGAGTAAAAAAATAGTCAGAATATGAGCGCAGTTATCAAGTTAAAAAATCAAACAAACGAAGTAATTTCCTATAATCCAGCGACGGGCAAAGAGGTCGGGCGCGTTGCTGTAACATCTGCCGAAGATGTCAATCAAGCGGTTGAAAAATCGCGGCAGGCATTTCAGGTTTGGCGCAAGTCTTCTTTTGCCGAAAGACGGCAAATCGTGATGCGGGCGCGAGAAGTTATTTTGGCGGAAATGGACGAGATTGCGCGGTTAATCTCCGACGAATCGGGCAAACCTGTTGCCGAAGCTCTTTCGATGGAGATTGCGCCGGTTTTGGATTT
>JANOXW010000241.1:0-5064 GCA_031418635.1 Acidobacteriota bacterium | reverse complement strand
TTTTCCTGTGCCTTTTCTGCCTATCAGAAAAGTTGTATTGTCTTTCAAAGATTTTCTGAGAATATGTTCGTCTGGCAGAAGGTCCGTGTATAGTTCTTTGAGAAGACTTCTGCCTCTTTCATCAACTAAATCTGCGCGTCTATATTTCTTCAATGATTCTATAGCGTCAAAAAATCTATTTTTATCTTCTTGTGAAAACATATAATTTAATCTCTCCAATTTATCTGGTCTTTAAATGAAAAATTATTTCTGAATACGCGCCTTTGTCTTTTTCGGTGCGATTCAAAACAGGGCGTTTGTATTGATTGACGATTTGCAAATTCGCGGCTTCGGCAATTTGCGGATAAAGATTATATTTGTCGTTGGCGACAAGGAAAATATCGAAATCTTCGGCTAAGAATTTTTTGCAGTTATTGAGAACATTTGCAATACCGTTGGCATAATCCTGTTGTGCTTGTTTTGATTGCTTTTTGTGCATTGCACCGATTTCCAAAGCGTCTTGGCGTTCAAAGCCGAACAGGTCATAGGCGTAGGCGTGTTGTTCGTGGTAATCAATCAAGCCGACATACGGCGGACTTGAGAAAATGCCGCGAATCTTGTTTGTTTTCGCTAATTTGGCAAGGTCTTTATCTTTCTTTTTCAATTCAGCCAAAATATCAATATTTTCCGAATTCCCGTTCAAACAAATTTGTTCGGTGGCAGTTCGCAGGTTGTCAAATTGCGCCAAACGCTTGACGGTATCAGCCGCGTATCTTTCCCACCATGAAACAATTGTGAATAAAGGTTTGCAGATTTTGCCGTGTTTCGCGCAGTAATAAGTTGTTGTAACAGGTTTGACCAAGGTTGCTAAATCGGCGTGCATTGTGGCGCGGCAGCTGCGAATTGTGCGGCTCAAAATTACCGTCAAAACTTCGCGGATTTCTTTGCTTTCGATTTTTTCGATTGTCTTGGAAACAAAATCAATTTCTTCACGAATTGGGGCGACAAACCATTTGTCTAAAAATCTTTCAGTTTTAATTTGTTTGAGTTTAATAGCGTAAATTTCGACCACTTCGTTATACTTTTTCAAAACAATCGCTTCGTGTTTTGTCGCGTGGCTTTTCTCGTCAATTTCTTTTTTGCGGACTTGTATTTTAAATTTGGGCGAAGGAAAATATTTATTGTTGTATTTGTTGAGATATTCCGTCAATTTGGTTTCAAATTCGATGTTTGATTGCTCAGAAGTAAATGCTCGAAGCCATTGTGAAATATCTTTGATATGAGATTGTAATTCAACAAGATTTACCTTTTTGACTTTGATATTTGAAATCAAAGCATTGAAAGCCGAAATATCAATTCCAATGGCGTTAATTCCTAATTCGTTAGATTGAACAAGTGTCGTTCCGCTTCCGCAAAATGGATCAAGGATAACATCGCCTTTTTTGAAAAAGGTTTCGGTTTTGAATTTGTCTGTATGAGAATCTAAAAAATATTCAACGAGTTGCGGAATGAACTTGCCTTTATACGGATGCAAACGGTGAACGTGCTTGGTTGTTTGCGATTCGGTATATTGCTCAAAGGACAACGCCCAATTCAAATCTGCGCCGAGTTTCTTTTTCCAAACTATTTCTCGCTGATAGGTTTCGTAATAATCAAGGAGGTCTTGTTTGGCAACAAAAGTATTACCGTTTGCGCCGAGTTTATTGACTCTGCCGTAATTTATTAAGTAGGCAATGTTCGACGGTGTAACGGATTTACCAAGAAAATTCGTTGCCCAATCGCTTGCTTCTTTGATAGTGAGTAAATTTTTCGACTCAATCATTAGGTTAATAATTCCACTTTTGGCTTGCTCAATCAAATTGGGAGATTATTTAATCTGAATCGGAAACGGGACAAAGCACAAAATAAAAATCAGGAGCGTTAGAATGGCGACGATTATTCGCACCGGATTAAGCGGCGTGTCGTCAAGCGGTTCGGGATGATGGATTCGCATCATCACGGCAAGCAGAATCGCAAACAACAATCCACTCGGACTGTTGTAAAAAATAAAGCCTAAAACTGACAAAGCCGCCATTGCAATAAACGCGATTCTGCCCGTCCAACGATGGGTTTTCTCGCCAAAGACAGCGTAAATCGCGTGTCCGCCGTCGAGTTGACCGGACGGAATCAGATTCAAACTCGTTACCAACAAACCAATCCACGCCGCCGCTAAAAACGGGTTAGGCGCATTTAAAGTTGCGTCAACGCCTAACATTCTCTCTAAAATCTGCGTCAATAATGGTTTGGAAAAATATAAACCGGCTTGCGCCTCAGCAACCTTATCGGGCGATATTTGTTCAATCGTCAAAAGTCCGATAATCAAAACCGGAATGAGCGCGACAAATCCCGCAATCGGACCGGCAACGCCGATGTCAAATGTCGCGCGACGCGACGGCAGAGGCGAAAGTATCTTGATAAACGCACCAAAAGTTCCTGCCGGTCCAATCAACGGCGGCAATGGCAGAAAATAAGGCAGAGTCGCGTCAACGCCATAAAGCCGACACGCGACATAATGCCCCGATTCGTGAGCCGTTAGAATTACGAGCAGGGAAATCGAGAATTGCAATCCGTATTTCAAAACGGCAAAGTCGGTAAATAACAGATAAATCGTGCTGAAAACGAGTTGCAGATAATGTTGTGGAAATGACGAGAAGAATTGAAAAGTTTCCGTCCAATTTTGCGGGTTGACATTCGGGAAAATCGGGATGATGCCGAAAGGTTCGAGAACGCCGGCGAGTGTTACGGTGAAAAGAGCTATGAACAACAAACCGATATGTTTCGCCCAAGTCTTGGCGGTTGGGCGCATTGCTTCGCGGCGGTCAAAAAAATCAGTAGTCAGCGAGTTTATGTTTGGCACAAGAAAGTGAAAAGTGAAGAGTGAAAAGTGAAAAGTAAAGAATAAATCATTAGATTATTCACTTTTCACTCTTCACTTTTCACTTTTTTTTAACGGCTT
Organism: Acidobacteriota bacterium; assembly: GCA_031418635.1. Lineage (GTDB taxonomy): Bacteria > Acidobacteriota > Blastocatellia > Pyrinomonadales > Pyrinomonadaceae. The sequence goes on along the minus strand of JANOXW010000241.1, from coordinate 2,090 downwards.
TGGCTTGTAGGTCTTTGCCTGGTTTGAAGCGAATGGTTTTGCCTGCCGGAATCGGGACTTCTTTGCCCGTGCGCGGATTACGTCCGATGCCGAGTTTTCTGGGTTTGACGACGAAAACGCCGAAACCGCGAAGTTCGATGCGTTTGCCTTTTGCGAGTGCCTCCTTTATCGCATTAAAAAGTGCGTCCACGACTTGTTCGGCTTTTTGTTTCGGCACGCCCGTTTTGTCAGCAACGTGATTTACTATGTCAAGTTTAATCATAATAGTTGTCCTTTTTTGAAATGATTGGAGAAAAACTGTAAGTGAATAATAAGACGCTAACTATGTATATGTCAAGATTTTGCAAAAATTATTTTATCTCACGGCAGAACCGTTTCGTGAAAATCGAAATACTTTTCCAAAACAATGTCGGGAACTTCAAAATGCGGAAAATGCGCGACCTCCGAAAGTTCAATAATATCGGTCTGATGCGGCACGACTTCGCGGAATCGTTTGACGAGATGTGCGCCCGAAACTCGGTCTTGCAAACCGTTGATTAAGCGAAACGGTTGCGCCATCTGCTCCAATGCGCCAACCCAACGCGCCCGATATTTCTCGCGCTCACGCATATAACGAATCAGTTTATAAGCAACCTTTTGCCCGTCGTTATACTTAAATGCTTGGATAAAGTCATTCATTTCCGCGTCAGTCGGTTGAGTGTTTTCGCCGAAAACGGAAGCTAAACTCTGTTTGAATTTATTATCGCTGATCAATCTTCCGAACAAAAAGCCAATCGGACTGAGCAGAAGTTTTTGCGCGAGAATCGGACGATGCGTTTCGGGAAAAAGTGCGCCGTTCATCATACAAATCGTTTCAATCGAGAAGGCTAAACGCATTTCTTCGGCGCGGGCGAGAAGTTCTTGCGTTATCGTGTTGCCGTAATCGTGTGAGAGAATATGAACTTTTTTGATGTTTAGACTCTCAACCAAACTTTGCAGAATATCGGCTTGATGAAAGGTCGTGTAATCGAAATTTGCAGGCTTCGCCGAAGAACCGTAGCCAATCATATCGAAAGTTAAAAGCGCGAACCTTTCAGCAAGTGCGTCCCAGATTTTATGATAATCGTGCGAAGATGTCGGAAAACCGTGTAGCAGAAGCAAAACTTCGTCCGCGCTTTTACTCTGACGATAAAATATCGGCAAACTTTTGTAATCGAAATAATTTCCGCCGTTGCGCCAAGTTTCTAGTTTCATTGATTAGCCTAAAAATGTTAATATCGTTTCATTACAACTGAAAAAGGGGGAATTTACAAGTTATGTTGAGAGGACGCGAAAGTACGAATGTCGAAGACCGACGCGGAATGTCGGGCAGAGGAGTTGCCGCCGGCGGTGGCGGCATCGGAATATTGGTTTTGGCACTTGCCATTTATCTGTGCGGCGGCGATCCGCGGGCTTTGCTTGAACAAGTAACAAATAATGCACCGCCGACTACGCAACAACAACCGCAACAAAACACTCAAACAAATGATGATCAGGCAAAGTTTGTTCGCTCGGTGTTGGGAAGCACCGAAGATGTTTGGGGGAAAGTGTTGCCCGAACAGGCGCGAGTTAGATATTCTGCGCCGAAACTCGTGCTTTTCAACGACCAAACTGCTTCGGCGTGTGGTTACGCGAGTTCGGCAAGCGGACCGTTTTATTGTCCCGGCGATCAAAAACTCTATCTCGATTTTGCGTTTTTCCGCGAACTGAAAAGCGAATTTAAAGCTCCCGGCGATTTTGCGCAAGCATACGTTATCGCCCACGAAGTCGGGCATCACGTCCAGAATCTGCTTGGAACAATGGACAAAGTCCAACAGGCGGGAAATACTAACGCGCTTTCCGTCAGATTAGAATTGCAAGCCGACTGTTACGCCGGCGTGTGGGCGCACTACGCGCAACAGCAAGGCTTACTGGAAGTCGGCGATGTCGAAGAAGCGTTGCGGGCAGCGCAAGCCGTCGGCGACGACGCGATTCAAAAACGGACGCAAGGCTATGTCGTCCCCGAATCTTTTACGCACGGTTCGGCACAGGAAAGAATGTCGTGGTTCTCCAACGGCTTCAAAGCGGGCGAT
>JANOXW010000240.1:0-2041 GCA_031418635.1 Acidobacteriota bacterium | reverse complement strand
AAATCGGCGCAAGCTCGTCAAAGATTTTTTCGGCTAAATCCGCCACTTGCAGCGCGTGGGTTTCTACGTAACCGTAACGTCTGCCGATGGCGAACACATCGCGCAGACGATAATTGTCAACGTCCGGCACCGGCGGCAGTTCTTCGGTTTCAACTTCGCGCAAATAATCAATAATCACGCCTTCGCGCAAAGCATAATAACACGGCTGAAGCGAACTGATTTTTAACGCCCGCATCACGCCTTCGAGAATTTGTCCGCCGGCGACGATAACTTCGGCGCGGGACGAACTTATCACCGGCAATCTGGCGCGTTCTTCCAAAGAGATGTTTGCCAGCATTTTATTCAGCGCAACCAATTTTTTTAATTGAATGCCGGGATTTGTCGCCGAACTTTCGACGGTTTGAAAATTAAGCAACGCGGCGAGATTGAGAATCGTGCCGGAAGTTCCGCTGGAAATCTGCCACGTTTCGCCCTCTATCTTTCTTAACGGACGTTCAAGCGCGAAAGCGATTTCAACCTGGATGTTTTTTAGCTCTTTCGATGTCGGCGGATTTGAGAAGATAAATTTTTCGGTCAGACCGACTGCGCCGAGTTTCATCGAAAAAAGTTTATGCGGTTCGCCGTTTTTCATTAATGAAAGCTCGGTTGAACCGCCGCCGATGTCAATGTTCAGAAGCGTGTCGCGTTCTGCGCCGAAAAATTGCGCGGCGGCAACGCCAATCAATCGCGCTTCTTCGATGGACGATAAAACTTCGACCTTAACGCCCGTGCGTTGTTCGATTTCATTGACAAATTCTATTGAGTTTTCGGCTTCGCGGACAGATGCCGTGGCGACGGCGATAATCGAATCAACCTCGCGGCTTTCGGCAATTGAGCGAAATTTGGCGATTGTCGCACCCGATAAATCAATCGCCTCGGCGGACAAAAAATGATTCTTGAGCGTGTCGTGTCCGAGCCGCACGCGCTCACGTTCTTGCAAAAGCACGGTGAACGAATCGCTGGCGGCGGCTTCGATGATGACGAGTTTGAGCGAGTTTGAGCCGATGTCTATCGCGGCGAGTTTTTGTGTTTTCATTTTTTGATAAAATAAATCGTATAATTGAAATGGTAAATTTACAAATAATTCTATGAAAGTTCAAGTAGTAATGACAACTGATATCGGTTTTTGCAATATGGCAGACAATCTCACCAAAGCCGCCGAGATTATGTGGCAAAAAAATTGCGGCGTAGTGCCGATTGTGGACGAAAACCGAAAAGTCGTCGGAATGATAACCGACCGCGACATCTGCGTCGCTACTGCCACCCGAAATCAAAAGCCTTCCGACATCGCGGCACGAGAAATGATAAACGGCGAAGTGATTTGTTGCGCGGCTGACGATAAAATTGAAACCGCCTTGAAAAAGATGAAGAAAAATCAGTTGAAACGTCTGCCGATAACCGACGCTAACGGCGAACTCATCGGTATTTTATCAATCTCTGATGTTCTGTCGTGTGGACGAAAAGCCAAAAAGTTGCGAAAACAAATCTATTCGACGCTAAAAGCCATCGGCACACCGCGTCCGATTGTGCTAAAAGAGATGACTGGACAAGCAAAGGATTTGTTCGCCGCAACTGATAAACTCATTTTTTGCGATTCGAAGATGATGAACAATATAATGCGAATCAGAGGTTGAAAACGAGCAGAAAGAAAGCCACCGCTAGTTTTCCCCAACAGTGGAGCATCAAGACAGCGGCGGAGCGAACTTTGGAAGCGGTTTGGATATTGGTCTTTTCGTGAATCCAATTGAAGAAACTTTTATCGCAAATGTTTTCGCAGAAACGAGATGATTTTATAGCCGTCGAGATAAACCCAAGGCTTTTCGCCGAGTGTGTAATGTCCGCACGGAATCGAAACTTCGTCGTGTTTGATGCCTTTTGCGCGTAAGGCTTGCATCACGTCGCGGGAAAGGTCAACGGGGAACGTCAAATCGTAAAGTGTGTAGATATAGCGTTGCGGACGCGGCGGCAATTTCGCTAATTTATCCATATAAGCCAACGGTGA
>JANOXW010000239.1:0-1621 GCA_031418635.1 Acidobacteriota bacterium | reverse complement strand
AAGCCACCACAACAAAAACCTATCGGCACGGTGTTTCGAGAGAAACACGAGCAAGTTATGCAAATAAATTGTGTGCTGACCGGAAATATAGCTCGCCGCGAGCATTTTCGGGATACAAAAAATCGGCGATGAGTAAAGTGTACATTTGAAAATCGCCAACCTTAATCGAATACTTCGGTATTCAAATGAGGCAAAAGAAGGTGTTATTTTCGAGAAATTGAAGTAACACCTTCTTTTTTGTTTGCGAAACGCATTTTGCTAACCTACCACATAAGTCCTACAATCTATCTTTATGTTTATAGACCGCGTAAAAATAAGGATTAAAGCCGGCGATGGCGGCGACGGTGTAACGGCGTTTCGGCGCGAAAAGTTTGTTCCGCGTGGCGGACCGTCGGGCGGCGACGGCGGGAAAGGCGGTGATATTTGGATGGAATCGGATGAAGGTTACAACACGCTTTTGCATCTGCGCTACAACCCGGAACACAAAGCCGACCGCGGCAGACACGGCGAAGGTTCAAACCGACACGGCAAAGATGGCGAAGATGTTGTCGTCAAAGTTCCGATAGGCACACAGGTTTTTGATGCCGAAACAGAAGAACTTTTGTTTGATTTTACCGAAACAGGACAGCGTTTTTTAGCGGCAAAAGGTGGCAAAGGCGGTTGGGGAAATCAGCATTTCGCCACGCCGACGCGCCGTGCGCCGCGCTTTCATTACACGGGCAGACCGGGCGAAGAACTCGAATTACAACTCGAATTAAAATTGATTGCCGATGTCGGACTTGTCGGTTTTCCGAATGCGGGAAAATCAACTTTAATTTCGGTAATTTCCGCTGCTAAACCGAAAATCGCCGATTATCCGTTCACGACACTTGAGCCGAATTTGGGCGTAGTTGATTTGGGCGAATTCAAAACTTTTGTGGTTGCCGACATTCCGGGTTTGATTGAAGGCGCGTCGGAAGGCGCAGGTTTAGGCGATAGATTTTTGCGCCACGTCGAACGCACGAAATTGATTTTGCACTTAGTTGATGTTTCTTCGCTGTCGGGCAGAAATCCCGTCGAAGATTATGAAATCATCAATCGTGAGTTAGCAAATTACGACAAAAATTTGGCGACGCGTCCACAAATTGTCGTAGCAACAAAAATAGATGCGCTTGACGAACCCGAAAGACTGGAAAGTTTACGAAAAAAAGCAAAAAAAGATGGTAAGCCGTTTTTGGCAATTTCCGCCGTAACAAATCAAGGAACTAAAGAATTGGTTAATTTGGTTGCTCAGAGATTAGACGAAATGCAACGAGAGCAGGCTGAGATTTTAATAAACGAAATAAATGTTGTGTAAGTTGTTCGATTTCCGAATGAAAGACACCTCGCGCAATTTTATGGATTTGCCGACAGATATAATAGGTTGGAGTGATTTGCATAATTATCTCGGCAAACTTGACGGAGTAAAAAAGACAGGATTTTTAACCGATAATGTTACAGAGGTTTGGATGGATTTTTCGTTTCGCCGACATAATTTTTCGGTCAATAATCAAATGGGCGAGTATTGGTTTTTCGCCGAAAATCCTGATTGTCCAGAAGAGATTTTGATCGAAATCGCCGAACATTGCGAGAAACTTTTAGA
>JANOXW010000238.1:0-2566 GCA_031418635.1 Acidobacteriota bacterium | reverse complement strand
TCACCGCTGAAGTGGGAAAGAATAATGCTCAACGAAGGCGATCCCGGAGTGATAACTATTGACGGTCAGGTAGAACTTTCGACAGCGGCATCAGGCGCAGTTGGAATCAAATAGCAGATCAGGATATTATTTCTCGTTTTCAGTATCTTTCGTATAACCGCGCCACATCTCGTTTCGCGCTTCCCGAATATCTTCTTCGGTAACATTGACATTCATATCCGCCCAAATTCCCTTCAACGAAACACGCGGAGTTTTTTTCTGCGCCTCACTCTGCAAAGATTCAACAAACTCAATCGCCTTCTGTTTCAAATCCGGCGGCAAAACTTTGATTTTCTGTAATAAAACTTCCTCGCTAACCATATTCTTTCACCTCGCATCAAGCATTTTACCACAACCTACCGCATAAACTTCCGCCGAATCGCCAACTTTTCTTAATGATAAATGGTAAATGATGAATGATAAATGAAAGAAGATTAGCTGAAGTTCGCCCCAAACTGTCAGCGGTTTACGGTGTTTTATGAATCAATATAACCTTCTCTTTCGTTACGTTCATCTTCGAGGCTTTTACCATCTGCAAGGTCGAACTTCGAGGCTTTTACCATCTGCAAGGTCGAACCAACGATAATAGCCCTGTTTTGCCAGACTCCAAGCACCGATTCCAAAATGTTTGACAATCTTTTCTTTGATAATTTCACGATTTACCAAGCCTTTTCGACTCAATAAATAAACTGCATCTTCTTGGTCTTTGAAGCGTCCGGCGATAAATTTCAAAATCACTAACCATTCAGGCTTGAGAATCGGAATATCATCAATTTTAACCGCTTCTGCCAAAGCATCTTGGAATAATGCCTTGAATTCGTCATTGCGAACAATCCAAGCAATTGAAACAACTTTTTTGTCAGTTTCGGCTTGAAAACGCTCTCCGCCCTGTCGCAGTTGCCCAACAATCTTTTCTTTCGGAATCGGCAAGCGTTGATTGGAAATCATATCAATATCTTTAGTTAATCTGTCGCTTCCGTAAAAATTCATCGCCAAACCGCCGACTAAAGCCCAATCAATATTATTTTCATCAGCTATTTTACTGACAAAATCAATCGCCTGTGAATCTGATTCTTCGCCAATTACGTCAAGATTTATTTTTCTTTTAGTCATTTGATTTATGATAAATTTTTAATGATAAATGGTAAATGGTAAATGAAAGCTACCGCATAAACTTCCGCCGAATCGCCAATGCCAACAACGCCGCTTGAAATGATGCGAATATCTTTTCCAAGATTATCAAGAATTTGCAGTAGATTTTGATTTTTTATTTCAAAGCTATTGTCTAAATATAAAGTTAGTTGTAAAATCTGAATATGGTAATTACAAAAGAAAAAGTCAGCTCAGACATTATCAATTTGAATGATGTTCAACTTCGGCAAGTTGCCGAGTTTTTGGATTATTTGAAATTCAAAGAAACGTCTAAACGTCCGCGACAATTTGATGAATCTGAAATTGCCAAATTGTATCAAGAGTTTAGCGAAGAAGACCGCGAACTTGCCGAAACCGATTTAGCTGATTATGCCGAAAATCTAAACTTTGAGGACGCGAAAAAATGATTGTTTCACGCGGCGAAGTTTGGCTTGCCGACCTCAATCCCGTTCGCGGTTCGGAACAAGCCGGAATTCGACCAGTTTTGATATTTCAAACCGATTCAATCAACCGCTTTACAACTACAGTTCTCACAATTCCATTCACCACAAATTTACGCCGTGCATCATTACCTTCGTGCGTCCAAGTTTCCGCAAGCGAAGGCGGTTTGACGAGCGATTCCGTTGCACTTTGTCATCAATTACGAGTTTTAAACAAAACACGATTCACAAAAAAGCTAGGAAAATTAAGCAATGTGGTAATTGCCGAAATCGAAGAATGTGTTTTATTCACATTAGGTTACGAAAACTAAATTGATAACTGGTAAATGTTTAATGATAAATGAAATCACCGCATAAACTTCCACCGAATCGCCAACGCCAGCAACGCCGATTGCAACGGTGCGAATATCTTTTCCAAGATTATCCAAAGTTCGCCCCAAACTGTCAGCGGTTTTCGGTGTTCAACATTCAATTATCCTTCTAGGAGTTGCCAAATATCTTCGCAAAATAAATGGTCAATTGTCTGAATGTGTTCTTTCAACAATTTATCGCGTTCCATATTTGGTCGTATATCGCAATAATAAACTCCATCTAACGGGTTTAACTTGATGGTGAAGGCTTTGAAATGCCCCGTTAGAAAGGTTGAATTGATTCCATATATATTTTCTTGATTCGTTTTCTTTCTTTGCACGTCGTTGAGAAAAATAGCAATGTGTGGAAGTGCAGTTTCGGTCAATTTCGAGTAGAGAAATTTGTCCATAAAAATCTTGTCAATGCGATCTTTACTTGATGTTTTGACCGAACCAATCGCCTTCAAATCGTCAAGTAAAGATCTCATTGACAAGATTTTTATGGACAAATTTCTTTATTCAAAATTGACTGAAACTGCACTTCCCCACATTGCTATTTTCCTCAACGACGTGCAAAGAAAGAAA
>JANOXW010000237.1:0-2710 GCA_031418635.1 Acidobacteriota bacterium | reverse complement strand
TTTTGAAAATCTGCTTTGTTCAAACTGTCCTTTTCATAAAGTTTGTTGAGCATAAAAAGCGTTGAGCGACGCGTCGCATCGTCGGGAATATTATCGCGGAGTTGCAAAAATCGCATCGCAAAATAAATGTCCAACATTCCGCCTGCGCCGAATTTGATGTCAATTTCTTTGCTTTTCCGAGTTGCAACCTTTGCTTCTTCCAATCTTTTTCGCACGCGCCAAGTTTCCTCTTGTAACTCTTCAACATCGGCTTTCAAGGCGTTTTCGTGAATTATTTTTCGCGCAGTATGTTCGGTTGAGATTGCTAAATCCAATTCGCCTGCCACACCGCGCAGTTTGATATATGCCAACCATTCCCATATTGCCGCACGATTTTCCAAGTAATTTAAAAAAGCCGTATTGCTAATCGAAGTCGCGCCGTTTTTGCCGTCGGGACGCAGACGCAAATCAACACGGTAAAGATGCCCGTCGCGTGTCAAACTTGAAAGCGTCGTTACAAAAATCTCAACCGCACGGCTGTAAAATGATTTTGGATTTTGGATTTTGGATTTTGGATTGCTTGAATAAATTAGAATCAAATCTAAATCCGAACCGTAATCCATTCCGCCGCCGCCGAGTTTTCCGAGACCTAAAACGGCGAAAGGGAAGTCGTTGATTTTTATCGAAAGTCGTCTTTCGAGTTCGCGCCGCGTAATAAAAAGCGCAGTTTCGATACTTGCTTCGGCAAGATTTGTTTGTAGAGTTCTTGCCTTTTGAAGCGAGATTTTGCCAAAGACATCAAACGCGACAATTTCCAGTAAAAAACGCGACCAAGTTTTTCGCAAAACTTCCAACTCGTGGGCAAAATCATTTGTTTCCTGAACGGCAGACCTCAAAATCTGCTGATAATTTTTTTCAGCAAAAACATCGCTGGTTTTGGGTAAATCTTTGATTAGATTCGGATTCGCCGTAAGTATTTCGGCAAAATGCGGCGAAGTTTCGGACAAAATATTTAATGGTTCGTCCTTTATCTTTTGTTCTTTATCCTTTGGAAAGGAGTCTTCTATATTCGTTTTTGTGTCTTTCAGCTTTGGGGGTAAAGTTGGATTAAAAACACGCGAAAAAATTTGGTTGACGTTTTCGCCGTGAAATTTCAATGCTTTATCAAATTCCGTCAAATCGTCAAAATCCATTCGCTTCATTAAAAGTGAACGCTTTTCCTCATTATTTGCGACGAGATGCGTTTGCAAGCCGTTTTCCATTTGAAGGCGATGTTCAAGACGGCGCAGAAACGAGTAAGCCTCGAAAAGTTCGGTTAATTCGGTTTCGGTCAATAAATGTCGGTCGGCAAGCCGCGCCAAACTTATCAAAGTATGCGGTGCGCGAAGCCATTGGTCGCTACCGCCGTAAGCGAGTTGCAAGGCTTGTGCGATGAATTCGATTTCGCGGATTCCGCCTTTGCCGAGTTTGACGTTGAAACCTTGATCGGAAGTTTTTTCGAGATTGATTTTTTCTTTGGAAAGAAGCACGTTTTGCAGAGCGTTTTCAACCGTTTCAGCGATTGAAAAAACGCTTGCTTTAACTTGATTAAAAAATTTGTGAAAAATATCTGCATCGCCCGCGCAAGCGCGTGAGCGAATTAAAACCTGACGTTCCCAACTTTGGGCTGATTCCTTGTAATAATTAACAGCTTCGCGCACCGAAACCGCCAACGCGCCGACGCGCCCGTGTGGACGCAGACGTAAATCCACGCGATACGCCGCGCCTTCGCCCGTCTGTCCGCCGACGATTTGGCGGACAAATTCAGCAAGTTTGACAAAATATTCGCGGTTTGTAACTGTCTTGTGCGAACCTTGACCCGAAGTTGCACCTTCGCCCGAATAAAGAAAAAGCAAATCAATATCGGAAGCATAATTCAACTCGTTCGAGCCGAGTTTGCCAAGCGCAACGATGCAAAATTGCGCTTGTTTAGCGCGTTCCTTTTCGTCAATCTCCAGCGGAATGCCGTAACGATTATCGAGTTCTTGGCGGGAAAGCCGCAGCGCATATTCCAAAATCGCGTCCGCCAAATTTGATATTTCTTCCGTTATTTCAACGATTGTGCCGAGATTGCGAATGTCGCGCAGATAAATCCGCAAAAGTTCGCGTCGCCGAAAACGCGCCAGCAAAATGTTCGGTTCGACCTGTGAATTGACCAACGCAAACCGCGCCAAAGATTCAAGAAGTTCGTCTTTGCCGCGTACTTTAGCGGAAACTCTTTGCCGATTGAGCCACGAAATATAGCTCGGATGTTGCAAAAGCGTCGTCGCCAAAAGCGGACTAAACGCGGCAAGCGTCAAAACATCGGACAACAAACCCACATTTTTAATAAGCCGTTTTTCTTCCGACGGATATTTTTTTGCCAATTCCAAATAAAAACACCGTGCGCCTTCTGCGTCAGGCAAATTGGTAATCAGCGATTCAATATTTTCAGGCAAAGACATAAAATTAAGGCAAAATTAACGCAAGAAATTGTTTTCGAGTTATTATAAACAAAAAACCGAAAAATTATGAAAGAAACGACATTTACTTACGACGAAATCGCGTATCCGAGTTTTTTACATCCGCAGACGCATCCTGACAAATTGGCGGTAATGGCAACATTTTTGGGAATGAAACCGCCGTCGGTGGAAAATTGTCGCGTTTTAGAACTCGGTTGCGGCAACGGTAGCAATCTCGTTTCGTTTGCTTA
>JANOXW010000236.1:0-5109 GCA_031418635.1 Acidobacteriota bacterium | reverse complement strand
TCTATTAAAGTTTGCAAAGCAGGGGCAGCAAGTTTTTCCATCCATTCGACTTCGCTTTTCATTGCATCTTCCGCCCATTTGACAGCGGTCGGCGGGACAAAACGGTCGAGTGACGACGGAGCGGCTTGATCGGTCGCTATCACAAGACGAAATTCGCTTCCCTCGCGCCAGTTTCGTGCCGCAATCACATCAATCGCTGCTTGTGCGCCCGGCGATCCGTCGAAGCCGACAATGATGCGGACAGGTATCGGGTCAACTTCAATTTTTCCACGTGCGACTCTGACGGAACAATGTGCTTCAGTCAAAACTTTTTGCGAAATGCTACCGAGAAAAAAGCGTCCCAGAGCCGAGCGTCCCTGCGATCCGGCGACAATCAAATCCGGTTTAAAATCGTCGGCTTTATTCAGAACTTCCCACGTGGGCGAACCGGAAGCGGCTTCTGCCGAAACCATCCAATCGGGAAACATTCGCCGCAAACGCGTTGCGGCGTGATTTGCCAAGGTTTCAGATTCGGCAATCGTTTCTTTAATTTTCTTGTCGTGTTTGCGATTTATTTCATTCAGGTAATCACCGTCGGGATTCTCCGCTTCCCATTGCTGTCTGAGATTTTCAGAGGGTAGCCAGACTTCGGCGACGGAAATCACCAAAAACTCGCCCACCTCCGGCAATCCGGCTCGCACCAAATCATCGAGAGCCGCTTCCGCGCAAATTGAACCGTCATAAGCAATTAGTATTTTCATAATTTTTTCTCCGCAAGCGTTTTGCTAAATTTCTTTTCGCACCTCCCGCGAAAATTGCCGTGCCTTTGATTGCTTAATGTTTCGGCGGTGAATGATGCGTTGACCAAAACGGCAGCACCGCAATAATTCCCATAAAGACCGCAATGACAGACAAAAATCCGAAAACGACTTGTAAAATCGGATTCAAGTTTCCGGTCACATATAAAGCGGCGGCAGCCAATAAACCTAAAGCACAAATAAGAAAATAAATTTTTACTAACATTTTTTTACCTCCAAAGTTAAAAAGACTTGTTCGCAATTTTTCACGAACTGTTGCTTTTATATTTGGCAAGACTTATGCCGCCGCGAAAAGCTCGTATTTATTAGCTTTCGGCAAATATGCTGTGAAAATTTCCGCAGTTTTTGCCTCTCGTGCGCGAATTCTTTCGCGGCTTTTTTGTGTTTTTAGTTTTCCGAACTCCAAAATTTTCAACAAACAATAGTAAAAATGACTTCTTGCGACGAAAATCGTTCGGCATATCTCTTGCGCTTATAAAGCGATAACAGGAGTTTGGTAATGAAAAAAGAGAGTTTAATAAATATGCAAATAAAACGAAATCTATGGGTGCTTTTGATTGGCGTGTTATCCATCACGGCGATAAATGCACAAGACGAAGAGCAAATCCGCGTGGAAACTAATTTAGTTACGGTTAATGTCGCCCTCAGAGATCAACAGGGAAAACCCGTCAAAGGCTTGCGGCAGGAACAATTCGAGGTTTTCGACAACAAACTGAAACAACAGATTTCGCATTTTTCGGCGGAAGATGCACCCGTTTCGTTCGGCATTGTTTATGATATGCACCCGACGACCATTGAGCGCACGACGGCAGTTTTAGATTCGTTGCGGGCGTTCACGAAAAACTTAGGCGCGGACGACCGTTTTTTTATCGTTGCCTTCAACGAGAGCGGCAATTTGAATCTCGACTTTATTCCAACCGTTGAGCAAATCCAAAATAATTTGAAAAGAAGCGAGCCGACATCGCTCTACGACGCAATTTACCTGACGGCAAACAAATTGCGCGAAAGCAAAAACCTGAAGCGCACGCTTTTGATTATCTCCGACAGCGCAGACCACAACAGCCGTCACAGCTTTTCGGATTTGAGCAAACAGCTAAAAACTCTCGACGTGCAAATTTATGCTCTTGTTTTCGACGAAGCGGAAATGTGGACTTATTCCGACATAACACGCGGCAAAAAACGCAGCCGACTTTCTAATGATGCGAGCCGACTTGACCGCATGGCACTTCAGGAATTGACGTTGAAAAGCGGTGGCACTTCGCTATATCCGGCGACGGAAAACACTTTGGAACTTTACAAAATTTACAATCAAATCGCTTCGGAAATGCGCGAGTTTTACACGCTCAGTTTTTATCCAAACGAAGCAGCCGACAACAAATGGCACGATTTGAGAATCGGGTTGCGCTCGGTCGAAGGAAGCAAAAAATTCGCTTTAACTTACCGGCAAGGTTATCAAAGCCCGCCAATCCGCCCGGTAAGGAACTAAAATTAGCGGTATGCGAACGAGAACAACTTAACATTCTTTCTTGAAATTTGAGTAAATCATCGTTGCGAAGAATTCGGCACTGGACGTGGAAAAATTCGCGGTTTCTTTATTAATTTTCGGAAACATCTCTGTTTAGAACGCCGAACCCGTTTAATCACAACAACATTCTTTTAAAACAAAGTAAGGAACGCGGTTTGCACTAATACCACATTTGAATATTGAAACAAAGGGAGAATTAATAATGAATAAAGAAAAATCAAAGACAGGAATGAAACTATCGTATTTATTAATCGGCGGCGGAGTCGGAGCAGTTTTAGCTTTACTTTTTGCGCCCAAAGCCGGACAGGAATTTCGCGCCGACATTGCCGATGCAACCCGCAAAGGCTTGGATAAAACTGAAGAAATGGCGGCTCAGTTAGGCGAAAAAACAAGCACAATTTACGAAGATACAAAAACAAAAGCCGGCGAAATTTACGACTCGGCAAAGCAAAAAATAATTTCAGTAGAAACTGCCATTTCGGAAATACCTGAAAATTTGCAAAACGCCGTTCACAACAAGGTTGAACAAATTTCCGCCACCATTGAAGCAGGCAAAGAGGAATATGAACGCGAGGAAATATTCCTCAGCGATAAAACTAAGGGAAAAGCAAATTAACAGGCAGATTTTATCAGCAATATTGAAAGGCAAGATTAAAATCTTGCCTTTCAAATCAATTTTCAAGCGAGGAATAAATAATTATGGAAAACACCATCGTTGCAACGTTTACTGATGGAGAAAAGGCAATCGAAGCACTTTATAAATTAACGGGCAAGTGTTTTATTGATGGAAACGAATATTCGGTAAAGGACGGTGATGCTTTAATTGTCCCTGCCGGAGCGAGGCACAATATCATCAACGCTGATGCCAAAAAGGAATTCAAAATGTATAGCATTTACGCCCCGCCACATCACAAAGACGGAATATTGAGAGCCACCAAAGCGGAAGCTGAAACAAATGGAGAGGACTTTGACGGCGTAACAACCGAACTAAATCCAGCCGATTTGGATAATGAAATCGGTAAGTTAAAAACTAAAATTTCTGACAAAATTGATTCAATCAAATCAAAGCGAGCCAAACGAAAATTGGTCAAAGAAGCTAAAAAAATAGTTAAGTTTGAAAACAAAATAGATAAATTAACCGAAAAAATTGCGAAATTACATCAGCCAAAAATAAGCAATCGAAATTTTACAATTTAATAAAAAAAGAGGAGATACACAATGACAAATCAAGCAACAGAAGCAACAAAAACCCAAGATTTTATAGAAACAGCAAAATTAAGCCAAGACAAAACTATTGAAATTCCAAAAGATAAATGGACAAAATTTCTTAATGATTTCAGCAAACGGCGATTCGGTTGGGGAACAAAAGTTGAAGTTTTAGATGAATCAGTCGGCGACCAAATTCTATCCGAAGGACTGATTTTGAATGGCATCACCCACGAAGATAAATCAGGAAATTGCACTATCGAAATTTCGCTTGGCGAAAATACTGAGCATCATCAAACACACACCATTATCAAGCCGATAAAAATTGCCTATCTGTGCGAAACAAATTCGCACGTGGGAGTTCTCGAAATTGTCGAAGCAAACAACACGAAAACGCTCATTAGTTTGATGAATCCAATGCCAATTTTTATGGGTTATGGGTTTTATGAGACTACTTCCGTAATAGTTTAAGCGCAGTAAGGAAAATAAAATGGAAGCCGTCAAAGTTCGTGAAAATGGCAAAGTAGAAGTAACAAAACCGCAATTACCAGTTGCGATTAAAACTGTAGAAATTGAAACCCAACCAAAACTGAAAGATTCACAAAACCTGAAAAAATGGTTAATCCGAATTGGTTTTTTGTCAGTCGTTGCGTTAATTGGATTGTCAATTATTTGGTATTATTCACGCCCAACCAAAGTTGTTTTAGTCCAGCCAAAACAAGCGACTATCACCGAAACTATCACGAGCAGCGGTAGAGTCGGCGGAATTACGGAAACGAATGTCGGCTCGCAATCGCAAGGAATTGTCCAAATTTTATACGTTGAAGAAGGTGCGGAAGTAATTCGCGGACAACAACTTGCGACAATCAAAAACGATGTTGCCGAAGCTCAGGTTTTGCAGTCGCAAGCTGCTTTAAATACTGCCCAAACCCAACTTCAGCAAGTTTCACGAGGTTCGCTGGCTTCCGATTTTGATGCTGTGTTTGAACAAGTTCGACAGGCTCAAGCGCAAGTCGAACAGCAAAACGCCGCGATTGTTCAGGCAAACAAAAATGTCTTGCAAGCTCGTGCGCTTTTGGGTCAGTTTGAAGCGGAACGCAATTTGGCAAAAAAGGAACTTGATCGCAGTTCGAGTTTGGTCAAGGACGGTGTTATTTCGCGGTCTGAATATGACCAATCGCTGACGACTTATCGCGTTGCCGAAAAAAAAGTTACCGCCCAACAACAAGGAATTGCTTTGGCTCAATCGGGCGTTAAATCTGCTCAAGCAGGTTTGAAATCCGCACAGGCAAACGTCCGCACGCAACAAGCACGGCTACGAACAATTCAATTAGGTGCAAGACCGGAAGATATTTCCGTTGCTAAACAACGAGTTTTGGAAGCTGAAAAAGCCCTTGGTGTTGCCCACGAACAAGCCGCAAATGCCAACGTAATCGCTCCTTTCGCGGGAACTGTTACCAAAATTAATACAGAAGCAGGTCAAACAGTTAGTTCAACAGGCGTTCTAACTTTGGTCAGCTCACAGTTGGAAATTCGTCTGGATGTTGACGAAAGCAATCTTTCATCTTTGAAAGTCGGGCA
>JANOXW010000235.1:0-2639 GCA_031418635.1 Acidobacteriota bacterium | reverse complement strand
TTGGAAGAAGAGTGTGGAATAAACAAGAATTTCGGCAGAAAAGATTTGTGAATTTCTTGAGAAAAGCAATCGAAAATTTGTATGGGTTAGTCAATAAAATAGAAATGTTGAACTGAAATTAACCAAATTTGGAACTACTGATTCTAAGTCAAGATAAAATCATACTAGAACAGTTTTTAATTAGATGGATGGAAAAATAAGGCAGAAGCCTGCGCGTAAGAATAACTCAATGGTCGAATCCGCCATTGGTTACACTTATTACTGAATCTAAGTTCCCAAAACCGCGCGTAAAACCAGCATTTTTGCTAAAATTCGCACTTCCTGACGGTCAAATTTATTGGTCAAGCCTTTTGTCCGCACAAAATCGGCGATTGCCAAGTTGCGAATAGTCGTGTCCGATTGTCCTAAACTGCGCGTCAAATCGCGCGTTATCGAACCACCAAAGCCGCCGACCTGAACTTCGCCGTCTTCGATTATTTCGCCTCGGACATCCATAAATTCACCGATTTTAATAAACGCTGAAATCGTGTCATTGAGCCGAAAAATCGCATCTTCCAAAAGCGGAAACGCTTTGGTAGCATCAACTTGTGCGTAACCGCCGGCGAGTAACCACGTTTGAAGAAAATCCTGATAATTTTTCGGCGACGCATTTACAAACGCCCGCGCTTCGTCCATTATTTGCACGGCAAGTTCTTTGTCGCCCGCCAAAGCAACCTGCGAAGCCAACGCGCTCAACGCCAACATTCGTTGTGTCGGTTCTTTTATTTCCGCGATGGTTTTTCGCGCCTGTCCGATTACTTTCTCGCGGTCTTCTTTGGAAAGTTGCTTCGTGCCGAGATTCTTTACATCTTCAATCGTTTTTTTCTGCGGATTTTCCACTTCAACTTCGACACTTTTTGTTACGATTTCTATTTCAGGTACGGCTTTATTTCCTTTCTTAACTCCGAATTTCTGCCGAATCTGGGCGGCGCGTGCAGGCGCAAATCTTTCGATTGGTGAAATATAGCTTTGCACATCTGAGCCTTCCGCATCTTCGCGTTTCAAAATTGCCTGCGCCATCAATTCCGCGAGGTCGCGCAACGCTTGTTCTTTAAATAGCGGCTTTTTGTCAGGCTTGCTCTTTATTTCTTCGAGATTTGAAATGCCTAAACTGAGCAATGAATTGAGATAATAAAACTTGTCGGGCGTTGAATCTTCGGACTTTATTTTTTGTAAAATATCTTCGCCGAAAGCCGCGCCTTTCTCTGCGTCTTTATCGTAGATTTTCTTGAGCAAACTAATAAGTTCGCCGTTGAAGCCTTTCGAGAGCGTTTTGCGCCCATATTTTAAGGCAGTATCAACATCTTTGGCGACGATTTCGTTGAGCAGACGAGTTTCAAAATAAGTATCGCGCTGTTCAATTTGCTTGCGAAGCGTCGGATTTGAAATGGCTTGACCGCTGGCAGTGAAAAACTCCAGCGCGAGTTGCGGATCGTGTTCGGCAATCGTCGTCGCAATCTGCTGACGAACACTTATCGCTTTCATAAATTTTCTCGTAATTTGCGCTTTATCGCTGGTGTCGCCCGAAAAAAAGTTGCCTTCATCGGGCGTGATTTCCGTCGCGCCGAGTTGTGCGTCGTATTGTCCAAGCAGTGCGCGAAAATCGTTGATGACGGATTGAAACATCGCCCGCGCTTCTTTTTCGTCATTGAACCACATCAAACTCGCCATCTCCGCCGAAAAACTGATGCGATTTTCCAACGTCCGCAGATTATTGACTTCCACCACTGTTTCACGCAAAAACGCAACCGCATCTTTTTTTAATTCGGCTGAAACCTCACTCTTTTTATTCTTTTCAACTTTTTGCGGAAAGATAATTTGGACTGATAAAAAAACAATTAAAATGAGCAAATAAAAGTTTCGGTTCATTGTCTAACTCCTTAAAATAATAAAGCGCAGATGTGTTTGCAATTTCCGACTTGCACGACGCTATCCATTATTGCACATTGCCAGCCTGACAAGAAGGCTAAATATCCGCGCTCCAAAAAGAAAAGCAGTCGGAATTTTCAAATATGACATTCCGACTGCTTTTTTCTTATCGTGAGTTTTCTGCTGGTTTATTTCTCCGGCTCAGTCAGCGATGTTCCTCCGCATCGCGCTCTGATGTTTGCCGCGTGGAAGGTGCTGGCTGCTCGCAACGTGAAATCAACCGGCAAGTTCTCATTTATCGGGATAAATGTTACTACTACCGGCATTGTCGTTCCTTGTGTAAATGCCGGAATCATTACTATCGCATTCGTGGTGTTGACTACTGTCAGCGATTGTAAGCCTGTTCCCGCATTGACGTGATCTACTGTTACTGTTCCCGGTCCACTTGATATACCGAATGAAACAATTCCACCTGGAAATAAATTGCCTTCGGTTACGGTTGTCGTCGGAGTGCAAGTGTCTGGACAGCGAACCCGAATGTTCGCCGCGTGGAATGTGCTGGCGGCTCGCAAGGTGAAATCAACCGCAAGTCCCGGATTGATCGGTGTAAATGTAACCACCACCGGAGCAGTTGTTCCCGGTGTAAATGCCGGAATCATCACTACTGCATTGACCGGTGCTCCAACCACGGTCAGTGATTGCAGTCCGGTTCCCGCATTGACGTGATCTAC
>JANOXW010000234.1:0-5862 GCA_031418635.1 Acidobacteriota bacterium | reverse complement strand
CGTCGCTTTATCGGTATCAACTTCGGCAATCGTTTCGTTTGCCTCGAATGTGTCGCCTTCTGCCTTTAACCAACGTGAAATCTGTCCTTCTTCCATCGTCGGCGAAAGTTTCGGCATTAAAAATTTTTCAGCCATAATTTCAAAAAATAATTTCTATAATTTTCTTTTCGCTGCCATCATCCGCAATCTTTCTGCTTGTGTTTTCTTGCGCTCATTGTAACCTTTCTCGTCGTAAGGCTCTAATTTTTCAAGCCACAAATTTTCTAAAACTCCCAAATCCGCTTTGTAATCATAATCGGGATTTTCACGCGGAAATAAATCTTCTAAAACTTCAAACGCAAAATTTTCCGCACCGAGTTCGTTCCAATCTTTTTGCAATTTTTTGCTCTGAAAACTTCCAGCATTAAGCGCAAACCGATGGCGATTGAAAATGCCGTCAAGATTTATTGACGAACCGACAAAAACTTTTTCATTCTTCATATTGCGAATCTGAAAAACGCCCATCGGTCGCAAAGTTAGTTTATATTCGCGCTTTAAATCTTTTTTGTTCATCACAAATAACACACCTCTTTGACCGCCGCGATGATTTTGGGAACGTCGGGCAAAGCTAATTCTTCTAAGTTTTTCGCGTATGGCATCGGTGCTTCGGCGGTTGAAATTCGCTTGATAGGCGCGTCCAAATAATCAAAAGCGTGTTCCATAACTTGATAAGAAATCTCTGCGCCGACCGAGGCAAACGAGTGTGATTCTTCAGCAATGACCAGCCGATTTGTCTTTTTCACCGAATTGACAATAGTGTCAATGTCAAGCGGTTTGATCGTGCGCGGGTCAATGACTTCAACTGAAACATCGAATTCTTTTTGCATCTGTTCGGCGGCTTGCATTGCCAACGTAACAGTCATTGAACGGGCGACGATAGTGCAATCAGTTCCTTCGCGTTTGACATCAGCCACGCCCAAAGGAATCGTAAAATCATCGTCTTCGGGAACTTCGCCTTTCAAGCCATACATTCTTTCTTGTTCGAGAAAAATTACGGGATTATCGTCGCGGATTGAAGATTTCAAAAGACCTTTGGCATCGGCGGCGGTTGATGGCATCACGACTTTCAAGCCCGGAAAGTTGGCGTAAAATGCTTCTAACGCTTGCGAATGTTGTGACGAAACTTGATAAGCCGAACCGTTCGGACCGCGAAAGACAATCGGAACTTTGAACTTTCCGCCCGACATATAAAGCATTTTCGCCGCGTGATTGATGATTTGGTCAGCCGCGAGAATCGAAAAATTAAACGTCATAAATTCGATGACCGGACGCAATCCAGCCATCGCCGCGCCGACTCCGACTGCCGCAAAACCGAGTTCGGTAATCGGTGTGTCAACGATTCGCTTATCGCCGAATTCTTTCCAAAGCCCACGTGTAACCTTATACGCGCCGTCATATTCGGCGACTTCTTCGCCCATTATAAAGACGTTTTCATCTCTCAAAATTTCTTCGCGCAACGCTTGATTAAGCGCGTCGCGGATTGTCAAAATTGCCATAAATTATTTCGATAATTCAAATTCTTTTTCTTCCGCCCAAGCCGGTTTCAATCCGTGATAAAGCACGTCCGGGTCAATATCCGCTCCGTTTTCCCAAACGATTGTTCCCATTCTTTCGTCAACTTTCATCGCTCGAAATGCCTCTTTGTTTTTCCGCAAAGATTCAAAAACTTTGCCGTACAGAAAAGGCTCAAGGTCAATTTCGCGGCTTGTGCTGTCGGTAGATTTTATCGAAACGACAAAATCTCGAAGCGGTTTAACTTATTTAATTCTAACTAATTTCATAATTAAACAAGCGGTTTTATATTTACTAATGGCTCGCCTTGTCTAGCTCTTTCCCAATCGGCTGACAAATCAGCCCGATGCAAATCAGCCCATTCGATAACCAAATTATGCACTTGGCGCGGCAACCTTCCCGCGTAATTTCTTAAAGTTTCAATCTCATATAACGCTTCACTTCCACTATATTCTGCGTGAAAATGCGGTGGCGCGTTGATCGTTATATTACATATAAATTAATATGCCGAAAAGTTGGCTAATACAAGGCATTTCATTTTAGGCATAAACATCAGTAAACAACTCGCTTTCATCCGGCAAAGGACTTTCATCAGCGAATTTCACTGCTTTTTCAACCGCTTCTTTTGCTCGATTTTCTATTTCTTCGTAATCTTTTTCGGAAATGATCTTTGCTTCAAAAAGGCTTTCTTTAAAGAGAAAAATCGGGTCGCGTAGTTGATATTGTTTGATTTCATCGGTTGAGCGATATTTTCCCGGGTCTGACATCGAGTGTCCCATAAATCTGTAACAACGAATTTCGAGAAGTGTGGGCAAAGATTCTTCACGGGCGCGTTTGATAGCGCGTTGCGTCGCTTCGCGGACGGCTAAAACGTCCATTCCGTCAACAAATTCCGCCGCGATGCCGTAACTTTCGGCTTTTTGGGCAATACTGCTGATGGACATTGCCCGCGCTTGCGAAGTTCCCATTCCATATTTGTTATTTTCGCAGATGTAAATGCAGGGAAGTTTCCAAAGTTGCGCCATATTCAGCGATTCGTGGAAAATTCCTTGATTGACCGCTGCTTCGCCGAAAAAACAGAGCGTAACTTGGTCTGTGCCTTTATATTTGGTCGCGTAAGCCATTCCCGTGCCGACACCGATTTGTCCGCCGACGATGCCGTGTCCGCCGTAAAAATTATGTTCTTGTGAAAACATGTGCATCGAACCGCCTTTGCCACCGACAACGCCGCCCATCCGTCCGTAGAGTTCTGCCATTACCGCTTCGGGCGAAATTCCTTTGACCATCGCTTGAACGTGGTCGCGGTAAGCCGTGATAACGAGATCGTCTTCGCGCAAAGCCATTATCGCGCCGATGCCGACGGCTTCTTGTCCGATATAAAGATGGCAAAATCCGCCGATTTTCCCGATGCGATAAACTTCCGCGCATTTCTGCTCGAAAATTCTGCCTAAAACCATTTGGTAAAGCATCTCGCGCAAGGTTTCGGGTTCGACATTTTTAATCGAATCTTTCTGCGATTTTTTGCGTTCCTTATGTTCGCTTTGTGAAACTTTCGGATTCACTTGGTCGGTAATTGCTTCTTCGGTTTTCTGTTTCACGAGTTTATCGTTTCCGTTGCTAAGACTTTTGTTTGTCTTGGTTGTCGTCTTTTGGCGAGCCGCTGTTTTTGGCAAAATTTCTTCCTCCGCGCCGATTTTTTGGTAATTAGTTATAAAAAATAAGCATTAAATCTATCTGAAAATTATAAGCGACAGACGGCGGATTGTGCAAAACGATAAATAAATTAGGAATAAATCGTTTCAAATTTCGTATTTGTAATGTGGATATAGCAAAATAATGATAATATTCTGCATCAATTGAACTAAAATATGTTTACAAAATTCCGTCCGCAAGTTTTCATAATTCTTTTTACCGCAATTTTAATTTTGCCGATAATTTCCTTCGCGCAAAATCCTGTTTCGTGGTCGCTTGAGTCAAGCGCGAAAGGCAAAACACTAAAAACAGGCGAAAAGTTTCAGGCAAAGCTGAAAGCCGAAATCGAAGGAAATTGGCATCTTTATGCTGTCGAACAGCCCGAAGGCGGACCTTTTCCGACACAAATCACGGTTGCCGAAAATCTGCCGTTTGAATTGGACGGAAAAACCACGTCGCCCGTGCCGATTACAAAATTAGATCCGAATTTTCAGATTGACACTAAGTTTTTCGCCGAGAAAGCCGAATTTAATTTGCCCGTAAAAGCGAAAGGTGAAACCAACGGCGATGATTTAGCCGTTAACGTCAAATATCAAGTTTGCGACGACAAGGTTTGTCTGCCGCCGAAAACCGTAAAGGTCAGTTTTGCAGGTTTTGAAGATGCGAAGAAAACAACTTTTTCAGTTCCGCCAACCGAAACAGCGACAACTTCAACAACTGCGACAAACTCAATAAACTCAACAAACTCGACAAACTCGACAAACCCGACAGACGATTCAATTTGGTCATTTCTGTGGCTTGCCGTGACGTTGGGCGCGTTGTCGCTTTTAACGCCGTGCGTTTTTCCGATGATTCCGATTACGGTTTCATATTTTACCAATCATTCGTCGGGCAATCGTTCAAAAGCCATCAAAATGGCGACGGTTTATTCAATCGGAATTATCGGCACATTTACAATTCTCGGAATGCTTTTAGCGATTTTTGTCGGTGCGGCGGGAATAAATCTTTTTGCCGCAAATCCGTGGGTAAATCTTTTGATTACGGGCATTTTTCTCTTTTTCGCCTTTAATCTTTTCGGCGCGTATGAAATCACAATTCCGACCGGCATTTTAACAAAATTAGATAATTTAACGCGCAGCAAAGAAGGCGAAGGAAGCGGAATAATCGGCGCATTGTTGATGGGTTTGACCTTTACGCTGACATCTTTTACTTGCACATCGCCGTTTGTCGGGACGATTCTTGTGTCTGCTTCAAATGGTGCGTGGCAGTTGCCGATGCTCGGAATGTTGGCTTTTTCCAGTGTTTTCGCGCTACCGTTTTTTGTTCTCGCGCTTGCGCCGCAACTCGTTTCGTCGCTTCCACGCGCTGGCGGTTGGATGAATTCCATCAAAGTTGCGATGGGATTTTTGGAAGTCGCGGCGGCGATGAAATTTATCTCGAATGTTGATTTAATCTGGAAATGGGGGATTTTCACGCGCACGTTTGTTTTATCAATTTGGATTGCGATTGGCATAATTTTGGCGGTTTATCTGTTGGGCAAATTTTTACTGCCGCACGATTCCAAAATCGAAAGAATCGGCGCAGTGCGTGTGATGTCGGCGATCTTGAGTTTGGCGATTAGTTTTTATTTACTGACTGGACTTTTCGGCGCACGTCTTGGCGAACTCGAATCGTTTTTGCCGCCTGAAACCGAAACTTCGAGAAACTTTTTTAATAAATCAGGTGAGGAAAAACTTAATTGGAAAGAGTTTGAAAACAATTACGACGGCGCGTTAGCCAAAGCTAAAGCTGAAAATAAAAAGGTTTTCATAGATTTCACGGGCTACACCTGCACAAATTGTCGTTGGATGGAATCGAATGTTTTCCCGAAAAAAGAGGTCGAAGCCGAATTGTCAAAACTCGTGCTGACACGACTTTACACCGACGACGGAAGCGAAAATAACACCAAACAACAAGCCTTTGAGCAAAATACATTCGGCACGGTTGCATTACCGTTTTACGCGATAATGGACGGCGACGGAAAAATGATTGCCACATTCGCGGGTTTGACGCGCAACACGCAGGAATTTATTGACTTTTTGCAAAAAGCAGGAAAGTGAAAAAGCGGGAAAGTGAAAAAGGGTAAAAGTGAAAAAGTGAAAAGGGTTATCCCTCAAGATAATCTTTTTCACTTTTTCACTTTTACCCTTGTTTATATTGTAAATCCCTGTTAATTTTGCTGTATGAAAACCGTCAAAATCGAAAACCTGATCGAAGGCTTGTGCGGAATCACGGAAGCGGATTTTACCTGCGATAATGTCTATCAATTCTTGAGCGAAAATCCGATTGAAATTGATTCGATTGCGCCTTTTTTCTTTTGGAGTGAACGCTGTTACACGCGCAATCTGATTTATAAAGACGCACGATTTGAATTGATGACGCTGTGTTGGGAACGAGGACAAATTTCGCGCATTCATAATCACGCCGACCAAAGATGCTGGATGAGCGTTCCGCTTGGCAAATTGCGCGGGCAAAACTTTCGTGCCGTTGAAACCGACGAAGAAAATTGGCTGTGCAAGCTAGAAGAAACCGACGTATTTGACCTGTCAGATTGTCTTGCCGCCAAAGTCGAACTCGAAG
>JANOXW010000233.1:0-1539 GCA_031418635.1 Acidobacteriota bacterium | reverse complement strand
CCGCCGCGCACAGTTGGAATTTGGCAGTTTCGCGGGCGGACGTTACGGGCAGAATCAGCATTTCAGATGCCGGCGAAAAAAATATTGATGTCGTTCATTTTCGCGGCACAGGTTATCACGACCATAATTTCGATAATCGTTGGTTGCCCGAAACCGTCTCCGATTGGCAATGGGGACGAGCGCATTTTGCGGATGCCACCGCCGTTTTTTATCGCTACAAAGAAATCAGCGAAGAAACCGCGACGACCAAACTTTTTATCATCAAAAACGACACACTTGCCGACCACGACGCAAGCTATGAAGAGCAGAATTTTAGCCGCGACACCTTCGGCATAAAATATCCGAAGCGTCTGCGCTTTGTAACGAAAGACAATCGGCGGTTGCGCGTCAAGCAAACACAAATAATTGATTCGAGTTTTTTTTATCTGCGTTTCCTGAGCGAAATGACCTTGACCTTGCGCGACGGCAAACCGCGCCAAGCCATCGGCATCACTGAATATCTCAAACCCAAAGCGTTAAAATATCGGTGGCTCGATTGGCTAACCAATATGCGAATCGGACGCAACGGCAAAGGCGCATTTTTGCCCTAGAAGTTTGCTAATAGTTGATAGAATCGCCAAATGATTGTTAGCATTTGATTCTTGAATATAATTAAATTTGCCCACTTAGCTCAGTGGTAGAGCATCCGCTTCACACGCGGGAGGTCGCAAGTTCAAATCTTGCAGTGGGCATTCTTTCTTTTCAATAACTTACAGCCATTTTTTAGGTGTGATTTAGTTACTATATTCCGAAGATGGTGAAATAATGGTGGAATTGTAGATTTTTTCACTGCCAGCCAATATATCCAAACTTTCCCGCAAAGCTGTATCTTGGACTTGGGCGTAAATCTTTGTTGTTTCGATGTTGCTATGTCCCAAAGCAGATTGAATCAAAAATTCACCGGCTTTCAGATTCAACATTTCAACGGCGAAAGTTCTTCTCAAGTCGTGAAAATGCAATCCTTCAATCTGTGCATCGCGGCAAGCGGTTTTCCAACTGCGGTCAAAATCCAATAACTGCTTACCTGTTCTTGAATTGATAAATAGGTAATCGTCTGTTTTTTCGGAAAGATCGGTTAAGATGCTCCAGACCACAGATGAAACGGGAACGGCTCTTGCTTTTGCGCCTTTTGATCTTATCAGGGTAACGCTTTGGTTAGTCAAATTTAAGACCGACTTTCTCAGGCTGAGAATTTGTCCGCGTCGCCAACCTGTTAAAATAGCAATTAACACAATTGCTAAAAGTTGTTTGTTGGATTGCAGAGCATTGAAAAATCTTTCCTTTTCGTCCTGTAACAAAAAACGGGTTCTGGCATCCGGCTCTTGCAGTTTCTTAACATACCGCATTGGATTTTCTGGAATCTTTCGGCTTGTCCGGGCAAGTTCAAGGATTGCCGACAAAGTTGTTAATTCACGGTTCACGGTTGAGGGTGAAAGTTTCGGTCTGATGCAGTCGTGTTTTTTACCAAACTTACATTTTTGACAACGCACACGATCATTT
>JANOXW010000232.1:0-5358 GCA_031418635.1 Acidobacteriota bacterium | reverse complement strand
GGATTTATGACCGTCTATTTTTTGGGACAGAAAGGCTTCTGCACTTACGCTTGTCCTTACGGCGGCTTTTTCAGTCTTGCTGACAAAATTGCGCCCGGCAAAATTCGCGTTACCGACGCTTGTAATCAATGCGGACATTGCACCGCTGTCTGCACTTCAAATGTTCTCGTCCACGCCGAAGTCAAACAATACGGAATGGTTGTTGATACGGGCTGTATGAAATGTATGGATTGCGTCAGCGTCTGTCCGAACGATGCTTTATATTTCGGTTTTGGCAAGCCTGCAATTGGTGTTCCGAAAACGATTAAGAAAAACTATTCGCTGACGTGGATTGAAGAATTCGCCGGAGCATTTATATTTTTTGCGAGTTTTTTAGCAGTTTGGGATGTTTATCAACTCGTGCCGATGTTGATGGCACTCGGAGTTGCGACGGTTACGACATTTCTCGCGCTGAGAACGTGGCGATTATTCCAAGCCAAAGACTTATCTTTTTATCGTTTTAATTTAAAGTCGTCCGGCAGTATAAAAAAAGCGGGATGGATATTTTTGAGTTTCGCACTTTTATGGATTGGTTTGAATGCCCATAGCGGCTTCGTTCACTATAACGAATCGGCGGGAGCGCGTGCCTTTGAAAAACTGCAAATCCCTGATGAACTTGCATTGGCACAAACAAATCCTAATCAATGGCTTAGTCCTGGCGAACGCCAAAACATCGCCAACGGGAAAAGTCATCTTCGCGCCACAGTGGACGGCGGTTTATTCACAAACAGCGAAGCACTACCGAAACTCGCGTGGTTTGAATATCTGTCCGGCAACACAGAACAAGCCGTCAACTTGCTTGGAACAGCCGGCGAATATCAAAAAGGTCAGGCAAAAGCCTTGAGTTTTTATTATCGCGGCGCGATTTTAAACCGTTTAGAGCGTTTTGAAGAAGCCTTAAAAAGTCTGAATAAGGCTTTAGCGGAACGACCGGATTTAGTTCTTGCGCTTGAAGAAAAAGGCGAATCGCTCTGGAAACTCGGACGTAAAGAAGAAGCTATGAGAGTTTGGAACGAAGCCGTCAAACAAAATCCGGCACTTCCTTTAGCAAATAATTTTCTCGCCGGAGCTGCCGACTCACTCGGACAATCCGAAGCATCAACCGTCTATCAAAAGCAATCTGACAAAGTTACTCCGCCTGATGCCTTTTTTCATTGGACACTTGGACTCAGATTGCAAAACGTCGGAATGAACGACCTTGCCGAAAAACACTTCAAGCAAGCCGTTCAACTTAATCCGGTATTCAGAACACGCCGGAATTGAGCCGACCTGAAAACTGCGACAATATAGTAAAGAAACATCTCATCAACATCAAATTTCCAGAACAATTTCATTCATATAAACCAAAAAAATCACCTTTGCGAAATGAACCGCGAAGGTGAAATTTAGGAGAAGTTTTTCGGCAGATTATCTATTGTTTTTTCTGCCCGAAAAGAGCAATTCGCGTCCGACGTAATAAAGGATGACGGCGAGAATCCAAAACGGAATCAACCCGAGCCAATCGGCATTTGGACCGTCAAAAAACGGATTACTTGTCTTTGCCCATTCGCCGAAATTGTCCTGAATCGCTTTAAGACTTGGAATCACGGCAAAAACGGCAATCAAAATTCCGGCGATTGCGCCGCCCGCGATATATCCTGAAGCCATCAACACGCCGTTTGATTTGTCGGTTTCGGCGATGATTTGTTCTTCGGTCAGATTTTGTTTGGCGAGTTTGCGTTTTAGATAGATATCAACCGCATAACGCACCAAACCGCCGATAAAAATTGGCGAGGATGTAGAAATTGGCAGATAAATTCCGACAGCAAACGCGAGCGACGGAACGCCCGCAAGTTCCAACACGACGGCAATCATCGCGCCGAGAATGACTAATCCCCACGGCAGATTCTGTCCTAACACGCCTTTGATGATGTAGCTCATCAAGGTCGCTTTCGGCGCGTCGAAGCGTTCGAGATCTTTGCCGTTTTCGTCTTTTTTGATAATGCCGTTGATGCCCGGATCAACAAAATAGACGGGTTTTCCCTGCATATCAACTAAATATTTGCCGACTTGTCCTTCTTTCGGATCGGTATTTTGCCAAACGCGATAAGTTGTCGTATCGGTTGCGGCAAATTTTCCGCCGGCTTTTTCGGCTTTCAGTTTTCCGCCATCACGAAAGAGTTTGTCTTCGGTAATGCGAACATTTGCTTCGGGCGTATTCGGCGCAACTTGCTGATAATACGTCCGCGAATCGTTCAAAAAGATGAGCAACGAACCCAAAACCAAAGCTGACGCAAGCGCACCGACGAGAATTGCGATTTGTTGTTTCCAAGGCGTTCCGCCAACCCAAAAACCCGTCTTCAAATCTTGCGAAGTCGTGCCGCCGTTTGATGCGGCGATGCAAACGATGCCGCCGATTGACAACGCCGTTACGAAATAAGGGTCAGCCGTTGTCCAACCTAAACCTAAGAAAACCAAACTCGTTATCAAAAGCGTGGCAACAGTCATTCCCGAAATCGGATTTGATGACGAACCGACTTCGCCCGTTAATCTTGACGATACGGTTACGAACAAAAATCCGAGAATAATAATCAGAATTGCGCCGAGCAATGAAACAATCGGATTGGCAAAAACGCTCAGACCGAGTTGCGGGAAAAGCATAATCGCGGCAATCAAACAGATAACGCCGATGACCACCCATTTCATCGAAAGGTCTTGGTCAGTGCGTGGCAAGTTGGAGTTTGCTTCGCTTGAACCGCCGCGCAAATCGGCGAGTCCGCCTTTTAAACCGTGCCAAATCGTCGGCAGACTTCGCGCTAACGAAATCATTCCCGCCATCGCTACTGCGCCCGCGCCGATGTATAAAACATACGCACTGCGGACATCGCCCGGACTCATTTCGGCAATCGTTTTGCTCAGTTCGGGCGCGACGGGCGAAGTTACGCTATCGCCAAAAAACTTAATCATCGGAATCAGCACGAGATACGACAAAACGCCGCCGCCCATCATCAAGCCTGCAATCGCCGGTCCGATTATGTAGCCGACACCGAGCAAAGTCGGATCGTTATCTACTTCGATTGAACCGCCTTTCAGCAGATTTTCATCTAACTCTTTGCCGGGCGTTCCTTTCCAAAAGCTGAAAACCTTCATCAGCGCATTGAACGCAAAACCGATGGCGAAACCGATAGCGATGATTTTTCCGCCTTGCAAAGCCGCGTCGTCGCTCATCATATTCGCGCTGTCCTGCGACGCTTCGCGTGATTCTTTCGATGCGCCGGCTTTCAAAACTTCGGCGCAAGCCGTGCCTTCGGGATATTTCAAAAATCCGTGTTGGTCTTTAATTAAAGCGCGGCGCAGCGGAATCATCATCAAAATTCCCAAAAGTCCGCCCATCACGGCAACCAACATTACCCGTGTTAAATCAAGGTCGAAACCGAGAATCATAATCGCAGGCATCGTTACGCCAATGCCGAATGCGATTGATTCGCCTGCGCTTCCCGCCGTTTGCATTACATTCGCTTCCAAAATGGTCGCATCGCGCACACCGATTTTTGACAACAGACGAAACAGCGTTATCGCAATCACGGCAACGGGAATCGAAGCCGAAACCGTCAGCCCGACTTTCAACACGAGATATAGCGACGACGCGCCAAAAACTATACCGAGCAATGTTCCGACAATCAGCGGCAACGGCGTAAGTTCGCGCAATGTGGACGAATCGGGAATATACGGACGGAAATTTTCGAGAAAAGGGTTTTTCACAAGCAAAGCCTCCAGATTTTTTTTCGTTTGGGAAAGTATTTTGAATTAAATTCTGCGTTAAATTTACACCGCATCGCCCAAACAAGCAAGGCAATAATTGGTTTCGGGTTCAAGGTTCAAGGTTTCAGGTTCAAGGTTTTAGATTTTTTGCGTTGGTCGTTGGACTTTAATTTCACAATCGTCAACAATGGACAGGGATTTTCTAACCTGAAATCTGAAACCTGAAACTTGAAACCTATAAAGCTATGCGACGCGCCATTTATCCCGGCTCATTTGATCCGATAACCAACGGACATCTCGACATTATCGAACGAGGCTGTAAATTGTTTGATGAAATCGTCGTCGCCGTTTTGCATAATCCAGATAAAGCCGCGATGTTCACGGTTGAAGAACGGCTCGAAATGCTGTCGGAAGTTTTGCCACAGACGGAAACTTGTCAGATTACGGTTGATTCTTTTCAAGGTTTGCTGGTTGAATACGCGACCAGAAAAGAGGCAAACGCGATTGTGCGCGGCATTCGCGCCATTTCCGATTATGAATACGAATTGCAGATGGCGTTGATGAATCGAAGACTTGCGCCGCATCTCGAAACGATTTTTTTGATGTCGGGCGAAGCCTATTCATACATCAGTTCGCGCCTCGTCAAACAAATTTTCACGCTCGGCGGCAAAGTCGAAGGGCTTGTTCCCGCTTTGGTTGAAGCGAAAATGACGGAAAAAGTAAAAAGTAAAAAGTAAAAAGGCAAAAGTAAAAAAGGGCGCAAATCGTCGCCTTACCATTTACCATTTACCATTTACCATTTACCATTTACCATTATGATTTCTTTTCCTGTTTCTAAAAACGTCGCCGAAATGCAGACTTCTTCGACGCTCAAAGCTGGACAAATTGCCACTAATTTGCGCGAGCAAGGTTTTGATGTGATTGATTTGACGCTTGGTGAGCCGGACTTTCAAACGCCTGAGTTTATTAAGGAATTCGCTTGGGAAGGTTTGCAAAAAGGCTTGACGAAATACACACCGACGACCGGTTTAAAGACCTTTCAAGAATCAGTCGCCGAGTTCTACGCAAACGAATTTAACACGAGTTTCGCGCCCAACGAAGTTATTGCCACCGACGGCGGCAAACAGGCACTTTTTAACGCGGCTTGCACGATTCTAAATCCTGCCGACGAAGTTTTAATCCCGAAACCATATTGGGTAACTTTTCCCGAAATCGTCAATTTCTGTCGTGGCAAAAATGTTTTTATCGAAACCGAAGAAACAGATTTTGTCTTAACGGCGGAACAGGTGAAAGATGCAATTACCGCAAAAACCAAACTTTTAATCATCAATTCACCGAACAATCCGACCGGGCGCGTTGTTCCGCCGTCGGAGATGCGAAAAATCGTCGAAGTCTGCGCGGAAAATAATGTTTATGTTTTGACCGACGAATGTTATCTGTTTTTTGCTTATCCGCCGGCAGAAGTTTTCACATCGGCGAGTTTGCCTGACGAATTGCGAAAATATGTCTGCGTCGCGGGTTCATTTTCCAAAACCTACGCGATGACCGGCTGGCGCATCGGCTACACTATCGCCGGCG